>JADFZP010000058.1:9287-12108 GCA_015232485.1 Alphaproteobacteria bacterium | reverse complement strand
AAGACTTGCCACGAGTGCCCGGCGATGTCGGGCGTTCGTGTGCCGAGTTTAAGAAAAAGATTCACCACCAAGGCACCAAGTACACCAAGAGTCACCAAGGGACCGGGACTGTACGGGCAATCGCCGCTCCCTTGGTGTCCTTTGTGTCCTTTGTGTCAATCCAGCCAAGCGTCGAGTTCGTCGTTGCCAAACCGCCTCTCGCGCTTCAGCCGCTCGTAAAGCGCCTTGACGCTGGCCCGCGGAATGTCGTGCGCCGCCGCGAAGCGGTCCAGCATCTCGGCCGGCACCTCGGTGAACAGGATTTCCAGCGCGAAACCCGGCGCCGCCCCCGGCTCGCCCCGGCGCAAGGCGTCAACCAGCGCCTCGACCGGCACCGGCCGGGGCAGGGCGCGATTGACGATGTTGTGAATCGCGAGATCGGCGTTCGGCGCGTGCATCAGCCGATGGTGGCCTCGCGCGCGGCGGTGCGCAAGATCCTTGCCTTCCGTGCAAAATAATCGCACAACCGGGGTGAATCGGCCACACAGGGGCGCCTGGGATGCTGATCGAGTTCAGTGTCGCCAATTACCGCTCGATCGCCGAGCGGCAGACCTTGTCGATGGCCGCCCCCAAGCCGCGCGGCGGTCACGACCGGCATCTCGTCGCCACCGGCCACCCGGCGGCGCCCTTTGTGTTGAACGCCGCCTGCATCTTCGGGCCGAACGGCTCGGGCAAGAGCTCGTTCGTCGAGGCGGTGCGGTTCTTCAAGACCTTCGTTTCGGACTCCGCGCACAGGATGCAGCACGGCGATCCGATCGACACGGTTCCCTTCGCCCTGGACTCGGCGCTGGCCGATGCGCCGTCGGAATTCGAAATCGTCTTCATCGCCGGCCTGGAATTGTTCCAGTACGGTTTCCGGGCGACGCGGCACCGGGTTGTCGAGGAATGGCTATTCTCCAGAACGATGAAGCCGCATGCCCGCATGCGGACCATCTTCAGGCGCCGGCTCGATCCCGTCACCGGCACCGACGTCTACGAGATGAACCGGGACTATCTCAAGGGGAACAGGGAAGTCTGGAGGACATCGACGCGCCCGAACGGACTGTTTTTGTCGATGTCCGTGCAGCTTCATGCCGCGCCCCTTACACAGGTATTCGACTGGATCGGGTCGAAGCTCGTTGTGCTGCCGAGCATATATCTTGCCGAAGAGCCAGAGTACTATTTTGAATCACTGGTAGACAAGGGTTCTTGCCTCGAAATATTGGGTGTGGTGGGGATTGAAATCGTAGATTATGAAATTACGCAGAGACGTTCAACTCATCTAGACGTTCGCAGCGGCCGCTCCAGTTCATCAGCCAGGGTAGATGTCAAGACAATCCATCGGGACAGGCAAGGAGCGAACGTCTCGCTGAACCTTCGGGACGAGTCGGATGGAACCCGGGCGCTGTTCCAACTCGCCGGCCCCTGGCTCGAGGCCCTCCAGGAGAACCACACCCTCATCGTCGACGAGCTTCACCGCAGCCTGCACCCCCACGCCCTTCGCCTGCTCGTCTCGATGTTCATGGACCCCAAGCGCAACGACGGGGCGCAGCTCGTCTTCACCGGGCACGAGACCTCGGTGATGGCGCGCAATTTCCTGCACCGCGACCAGATCTGGTTCATGGAGAAGGATCGGTCGGCGACCGTTCTGTTCCCGCTCTCCGACTTCAAGGTGCGCGAGTTCGAGGCCTTCCAAAAGGCCTATCTCGACGGCCGCTTCGGCGCCGTGCCGCGCATCCGGGACTTTCGCGATGACTAGGCGCGGCCAGTCGTTCGGGCGCCGGCCGGCGGCGCGCGAGGTGTTCGACCTCGTGCGCATCTTCTGCGAGGGCGCCAAGACCGAGCCCGCCTATCTGCGCGGCCTGATCGCCGATCTCGGCCTCCCCGGCTCGGTGCGGGTGGTGGGCGACTGCCCGCCGACCCCCGAAAAGGTCGTCGATGCCGCGCTCGACTGGCTCGAGCGTCAGTTCGAAGAGGAGGGCGAGGCCCGTCCCATCGCCCTGTTCTGCGTGTTCGACCGCGACGGCCATCATCATTTCGAAGCCGCGTGTGCCCGCCTCGTCGACGCGGCCCGCCGCCATGCCAAGCGGCAGGTCACGATTCGGGCCATCCCCTCCTTTCCCTGCTTCGAGATATGGTTCCTGTTCCACCACCGGCGGACGCGGAAGGCCATCGTGGCGAGCGGGGGCAAGTCGGCCGGCGACTGCGCGGTCGCCGAACTGCGGCGGATCGACGGCTTCGCCGGCTATGCCAAGGGCGATGGCTCCTGGTACGCGCGGACCAGGGACCGCCTCGCGACCGCCACCGACAATGCCCGCTATGCCCGCAAGGACGCCGAGGATACGGGCGAGCCCAACCCGTCGACCGACATCGATTTGCTAGTCGACCATCTTCGCGGCATGGCGGCCAAGATCGAGCGGCAGAAGGCGGCCTCGCGCGCCCGTCCGCACAGGGGGGAGTGACCACCGAGCATCACCCCATCCCCTCCAAGTCGATCTCCATACGCACCACGTCCCACTTGCCCGGCCGCACCGTCGCGATGCGGGCGTTCACGATGTGGCCGGCGTCCATCAGGCGGGCGTAGGGTGGATTGGCGGCGCGGGGGACGTAGCCCAATTTGTCACCAGACGCCGTCAGAACCTCGATGGCCAGCGGGTCATGGGGATTGTCCGGCTGGCGTCGCAGGACCAGCGTCTGGCCTGGGGCGAGACTCGCCGCGAGGTCGACCGCCCTGTAGTAGGCCGTACCCGCGACATGCGTCTCCTGCATGAACAGGCGCGTCTTCACGGGCGCGGGAACCGCA
>JADFZP010000058.1:5549-9187 GCA_015232485.1 Alphaproteobacteria bacterium | reverse complement strand
TATGCGACAAAAGCGGTCGCATCGACGCCTTCCCGGAGGTAAAATCCGCTCGGAATGGATGCTTCGAGGCGAGGCGATGCGGTTCGAGAAGGCGGAACAGCTGCTGCAACTGGCCTTCGACATGCAATCCTCGGCCGAAGGTCTGTCATTGCGCGACATCGCGGATCGCTTCGCGGTCAGCATCCGGACGGCCCAGCGCATGCGCGACGCGGTCATGAGGGTCTTTCCGCAGACCGACGAGGTCACCTCGGACCAGCGGACCAAGCGCTGGCGCATTCCCCCCGCGACCACCCAGCGGCTTGTCTCCTTCAGCGCGGAGGAACTGGCGGATTTGGACGCCGCGGCGCTCGCCCTGCGACGCGACAATCGGGACACCCAGGCGCGTTCGCTCGAAAGCGTCGCCGCGAAGCTGCGCAGCGTGTTGCGGCCCGACGTGTCGCGCCGTCTGGCCCCCGATCATGAAGCGCTCTTGGAAGCCGAGGGCATCGCGATGGAGCCGGGACCGAAACCGCGTGTCGACAAGGATGTCCTGAACGCGTTGCGGCGGGCGATCAAGGCCTCGGCCGAGGTTTCGATGCTCTATAACGGGCACCGCGACCCGGAAGCGAAGCGGCGCCGCGTCCGACCCTACGGGTTTCTCTATGGGCATCGCCACTACCTTGTCGCGGCCTCGGCCGAGGAGCCGGGGCGACCCAAGACCTTCTGTCTGTCCGGCATCGCCGAAATCGTGATTACCAACGCGACCTTTGTCCGACCGCCGGATTTTTCCCTGGCGGAATTCGCCGAGCGATCCTTTGGCGTGTGGCAGGAAGAGCCGTGCGATGTCGTCTGGCGCTTCACGCCCCGCGCCGCGGTCCAGGCCCGCGAATTCGTGTTCCATCCCAGCCAGACATTGCAGGATCAGCCCGATGGCGGCCTGATCGTGCGGTTCCGAGCGGGTGGATTGCTGGAAATGGCTTGGCATCTTTACTGTTGGGGCGATCAGGTCGAGGTGCTGTCCCCGCCTGAGCTGGCCGTCCGCTGCGCCCTTCACCGCCCGGCGTGGGAAGCCCTGCCATAAACTGGCGGATCGGGAAGGAACGGTGTAACTTCGGACATGCCTTGGGGAAGACATGGCGATGGTCATCTTCGACCTGCGTGAAGAAGCGCGGCTGGTCTCGCAGCTATACCTGTTGGGGGGTGTCGCGCTGGCCTTCGGAGCGGCGGCGCTGGCGCCAGCCTCGCTGCGCCGCCGCCTCCCGGCCACTCTGGCGGAGGCGGTGCGGCCTCTCGCGCTGGTGTTCGTCCTTGCCACGGCCGTCATGGCCTGGGTGGAGCATGACGAGCGCCAGCGGGCCGAAGCCTTGGTGGCGCAATGCTGGAGCGGCGCCTGCACCGTGGTCGAAGGCTGGGTCCACGGCGTGGAACCGGTTCACAAGGTTTCCTCGGGAGGTCGGTGGACGGCACCGCTATGGGCAGGTTACTTCAACGTCGGGGGCAGCTTCTACGCCCACTCTCCCCGCGATTACTCCGATTACAGCCCAGCCAATAGCCTGCGCGATGGCGACTGGGCCAGGGTGTACAGCCAGGGCGAATACTTGGTTCTGGTGGACGTGGGGGCATTTCGATGATGCTACAGCAATATCGCGTCCGCGACCAAGGCGATTACTTGTAAGCCTATAAACGCGCCCACCACGTACATCGCGCACCGCCCCCATCCGACGCGTTTGCCCGCCATCCAGAAGGCGCCCCTGGTCAACGCCACCAGCGTCCCGAACACCAGGAGCGGAAAAACGGTCAGCCATAGGATGGTCGAGTCCCAAAACGCGCCGCCTCCCATGCCTCCCCCCATCGCGACCCAATTCCGTATCACCCTAAAGAAACTCCGGCGGCTTTCAACCGAGACTTTGGATGCGGAACCCGGCGGCCCCTCGGGCTCCGCTTGACGGCGCACCGTGCCGGGCTCAGTTTCGTTCGCGTGAACACCGCCCTCCTTCTCGTCGCCACCACCGCCGTGCAGGTGGTCTTGTCGCTGGCTTGTCTGGCGCTGCCCGCCATCGCGCCCAAGGTGGCGGGGGCGCTGGGGGTGCCCGCCGCGCTGGTCGGGTATTGGGTCAGTCTGGTCTATGGCGGGGCGATGGTCAGCACGCTGATGGGCGGGCCGATGGTGCGCCGGTTCGGGGCCACGCGGATCAGTCAGGCGGCGTTGACGCTGGGGGCCTTGGGCATGGTTCTGGCCAGCGTGGCCTGGCTGCCGGTGCTGGCGGCGGCGGCGCTGCTGACCGGGCTGGGTTATGGGCTGGTCAATCCGGCGTCCTCGCTGCTGCTGGCCCGCGCGGCGGGGCCGCGCAATCGCAATCTGATCTTCTCGATCAAGCAGACCGGGGTGCCGCTGGGCGGCATGCTGGCCGGGCTGGCGGCGCCGCCGCTGGCCCAGGCGTTCGGCTGGCAATGGGCGCCGGCGGGGGTGGCCGTTCTTTGTCTGGCTTTGGCGCTTGGCTTGCAGCCGTGGCGCGCCGCGTGGGACGCCGACCGCGATCCGGGGGCGCGGTTTCGCGAGAACCCGCTGGCCGGGCTGGCGCTGATCTGGGGGCGGCCGGCGTTGCGCTTCCTGTCGCTGGCCGCCTTCGCCTTCGCGGTGGTGCAGCTTTGCCTGACCGCCTTCACCGTCACCATGCTGGTCGAAGAGGCCGGCTACGGCCTTGTGGCGGCGGGGGCGGTGATGTCGGTGGTGCAGTTCTCGGGAGTGGCCGGGCGCCTGCTGTGGGGCTTGTTGGCCGATCGGCTGGGCAGCCTCGCGGTGCTCGCCCTGATCGCCGTGGTGATGGCGGGGGCGGCGGCGATCACGGCGCAGGTCGCGCCAAGCTGGCCGCAAGGCGCGGTGGTGGCGCTGCTGTTCGTGTTCGGACTATCGGCGATCGGCTGGAACGGCGTTTATCTGGCCGAGGTGGCGCGCATCACGCCGCTTGACGAGGTCAGCCGGGCGACCGGCGCCTCGCTGTTCTTCACCTTCGGCGGCGTGCTGGTGGGGCCGTCGGCCTTCGCCCTGCTGGTCGGGCCGATGGGTGGTTACGGCGCCACCTACGGGCTGCTGGCGGTGGTCGGGGCGGCCGGGCTGGGGCTGATCCTGCTGGCCATCACGCGGCGCGCTCCAGGCGCTCGGCCGGGAACGACACCGTGACGCGGGTGCCCTCTCCGGGGATCGAGTCGATCGACAGCACCCCGCCATGCATCTCGACGAAGCCGCGGGCCAGCGGCAGACCCAGCCCAACCCCCTCGTATTTGCGGGCCAGCCGGCTGTCCGCCTGACCGAAGGGCTGAAGCGACTTGGCGATGTCTTCGGGCGTCATGCCGATCCCGAGAAGCCCAGCACGGCGTTCAGCGGGGTGCGCAATTCGTGGCTCATATTGGCCAGGAACTCGCTTTTGGCGCGGCAGGCCAGTTCGGCGTTCTCTTTGGCCTCGAGCAGCTTGGCCTCGCCTTGCTTCCGCGCGCCGATGTCTTGCAGCATGGTCAGCATGGCCGGATGTCCGCCGAAACGCACGCGCAGGCAGACGCTCGACACCGCCACCACAGGCGGGCGCCCGAGGGATCGCAGCCGGCCGATCCGCACTGGGGCGCGGAAGCGCTCCTCGCCATCGGCCGCGGCGCGCCGCGAC
>JADFZP010000058.1:0-5449 GCA_015232485.1 Alphaproteobacteria bacterium | reverse complement strand
GGTTCCATCATGGACCCAATCTAACATTTCGCTTCGCGGGACTGGGCGGTGCGGACGGTTTCAGACCCCATACCGCGGTATGTCCGCTTCGCTCCTGGTCATGGTTGGGCCGCTTGGGCCGCGGAATGTGCTCCGGCGAAGGCGAAGACGATGAAATGCGCGTTGCGGAAGGCGACCGGCAGGTTTTCGCGTTCTAAAAAGGCGAGCAGGCTGTCCGGCGAGTAGGGCGACAGGACCACGTAATCGGCGCCGATCTCGTTCAGCCACTTGCGGAACGCGGCGTGATCGGCGGTCTCGTGCGGCGGCGCCGCCGAGCGTCCGGTGTAAAGGGCCAGGGCGCGCGCCTTGTCGAAGACGAACACCGAATCGACCGGCGTCGAGCGCGCGAAACGGAACAACCCGGTCGCCTCGTCACCATCCACGCCGCCCACCGCGGCGCGCACCGGCAGGGTCTGGTAGCTGCCGAAATACGAGGCGGCCAAAGCGGCGACCATCGCCAGCGACGCCGGCCGAACCGCCGGCCGGGGCAGCGACAGCAGGCCCATCGCCGCATACATCGCGATCAGCGGCATCAGCGGCATGATGCGCCGCGCGTCGGCGCCGAACGGCACCACCAGCAGCATCGCGCCGTAACCCGCGATGAAAGCCTCGGCGGGCCCCGGACCCTCGCGCACGGCGCGCAGCCAGCCCAGCGCGGTGGCCAGGCAGATCGCCACGCTCAAGATTGCGCCCCAGAACGCGCTGTCCATCGCCCAGGCTTGCGTGACGCCCACCGCCAACTGCATCAGGCGGGCCGGCAGGCGGCTCACCACGTCGAGCGGCGCGCTGCCGTCCTCGCCCCCGGTGGCCAGCGCCCGGCCGTAATCCCCGAACATGTCCAACTGGCCAAGCAAGGCCAGACCGCCAACCCCCAGCGCCAGCAGCGTGCCGCGATCCAACCGGCGGGTGTTCCACAGCGCCGCCGCCGCGATGGCGGGCAGCAGCAGCGCGCCCACCGTGCGGGTGCCCAGCGCCAGGGCGATCAGCGCGCCGCCCACCAGGCCGATCGCCGGCCACGGCAGCTTGCGCCGCTCGGCCCAGGGGAACCAAGCCAGCGCCAGCAGGGTGAACAGGGTGAACGCCACCTCGGACACCACATTGGTGCGGACCACCCACAGGAACGGGCTGTACGCCGCCGCCGCCACCACCAGCAGCGCCGGCAGGGGCTCCAGACGTTGGCGCGCCAGCCACCACAGGGCCAGCAGCATGGCCATGAACAGCCCGGTGACCATCAGCTTGGCGGCCTCGACGTCGATTCCGGCCAAGGCCACCGGCAGGGTCAGCAGCAGCGGAAAGACCGGCGGATAGGCTTCCGGCCCGATGCGCGGCGCCAGCGGGTTGTAGATGTAGCCGGTATCGGCGTAAGGGCGCCCCTCGACCAGATTGCGGGCATGGGCCAGATACATGGCGAAGTCGTCGCCCCAGCCATGGCCCTGGGGCGTGGTCGCCAGATGAAAGGCCAGCGTCACCGCCAGCAGAAGGGCCAGCGCCGCCCTCACGGCGGGGCCGCGCCACGCAGGCGCGCCATGTAGTGGTGCAGGAAGGGCAGGCCGAGCATGGCCGGCAGCAGGTAGCGCAGGGTGCACAGGATGCCCAGCGCCGCGCCGCCGGCCTGGTCGATCCATGGCGCGAAGACCACGATCAGCGCGGCGTCGCGGGTGCCGACGCCTGCGAAGGTCAGCGGCATCAACCCGGCCAGGATGGCCAAAGGCGCCCGCGCCACCGCGTCGAGCAGCGGCACGAAGCCGCCCAGCGCCAGGATGAACATCCAGACCTGCAACAGATGCAGGAACCAAAGGCCCAGCGAGATCAGCGCCGCCTCGACCACCGGCATCGGATGGCGCCAGAAATGGCGGTGCATCTCGCCCCACGCCTCGCCCAGCGCGGTCAGCTTGGGCCGCAAGCGCTCGGGTCCCAGTCGCGCCGCCAGTCCCAACAGCCCCACCGCCACCTGGCGCGAGCCCAGCAGCACCAGCCCGGCCGCCAGCATGCCGCCGACCAGGACCAGCCCGCCGCGCGCCAGCACCCCGCCGTCGCCGGCCATCACCAGACCCAGCACGCACCAGGCGAGCAGCGCCAGCATGTCCAAGCCCTTCTCGAACACCACCAGCGACACCGCCATCGAGCCGCGCGCCCCGCCGCGATCGGCGATGAACCACGCCTTGGCGAGATCGCCCATCTTGGACGGCAGAACCATGTTCAACACCGAGGCGGCCAGCGTCAGCCGCACCGCCTCGCCCACCCCCAGCCGCCCGCCGCGCGGCGACAGGCGCGACAGGCGGAAGCCGGTGACCAGCACCAGCGGCGCCACCATGGCGATCGCCAGACCCAGCATGGCCGGATCGGTGCGGGCCAGCGCGGCGGCCAGCGCGCGGATGTCGACCAAGGCCCAGATCACCGCGATCAGCGCCAGGCTGATCGCCAGGGAGACCAGTTTTTTCACAGCCGTCGCTCCAGGCGCAAGACGGCGCCGTCGTCCAGGCGGGCCGCCTCGGGGGTGAGATCCGCCCAAGGCTGCATCTGCTCGGCCGCCCAGACGCGGCTCATCACGACATGGATCGAGGTCTGGTGGCCGCCGATGCCGGCCGCCGTGACGGCGCTCCACGGGCCTCCGCCGATCGTGTCCTCGACCACCCAGCCGCCGTCGCGCCAGGAGAGGCGGCGCGAGAAGTGGAAGGGCGCCGGGCGGCGGCCGACGATCAACAGGCGCTGCAACAGGCGCCGCACCAGATTGGGCGACAGCCGACCCAGGGTCATCATCACAAGGCGCAGCACCACCATGCGGGCGGGAGTCATCAGGGCGGCCTTCGCCCAGCACATCTCGCCCGACGCCCCGACCGCGTCGTCTTGAATCTCGACCGTCGAGCCGCCCATCATGTGCGCCACGGCGGTGCGCTCGGCCAGCCGCAGGCTGACCTGGGTGTCCGACCACACCAGCCGGCCGTCGCGGAACAGCTTGAAGACGCAGCCCTTGCCGGGCGCCGCGTAAAGCTCGGTGCCGCCGCGCCGGTCGATCAGCAGGCCGGCTTGGGGGAACCAGTGGCGGCCCTCGGGATGGGGGGGCGGCACGGGGCGTTGCGGCACCCAGTCGCGCCACGCCAGCAGGAAGTTCCAGGCGTGATGGCCCAGGATGTGGTCGTCGTCGTGGCAGGGCGCGCGGCCCTCGTGCAGGGCCTGAAGGAAACGGTCGTTGACGGCCAGCGCTTCGGGGATGGCGCGGCCGGTCAACTCGAAGCCGTGCGGGAAGAAGTTCAGGGTGTTGCGGCTGCCATACTCGCCGCCATAGGTGCCGTCGGGATGCGAGAACTGGGCGGCGAAGCGCGCCGCGCGCTCCAGCGCCGCGTCCAGCCCGGCCCCCGGCGCCATCTTGGCGATGCGCGCCAAAAGCGAGATGGTCAGGGTCAGATAGCCGGGGTCGCAGCCCTCGTATTCGGCGAACCAGCCCTCGGGGCTTTGCCAGGACAGCAGGCGTTGCAGGCGCGGCCCGGCGGCTTGGCGCCAGCGCGGCTCGCCGGTCGTCTCGGACAGCCGCAGCAGGCCGAGCACGACCAGCGCCTCGTGATTGGCCAGCCGGCCGCTTTCGCGGTGCGAAGCCAGCCAGCCGGCGCGGCGGGCGAGGAACCCGCGGGTCTCGGCGTCGTCGAGCCCGATGATGTCGGCCGCCTCGATGCAGGCCAGCAGCGAGAACGCCGCCGCACCGGTGGCCCGCTCCCACGGATAATAGTCGTCGCAACTGCCGTCGGGGTGGGCCGAACGCGCGGCGAAGCGGATGCCGGCCTCGATCCAGTCGCGCACGGCGGGCGCTTGGTGCCAGGGATTGCGCGGCAGCGGCAGCGACCACGCGAGCGCCAGCGGCCACACGAATTCCTGCGCCATCCCCGAGGGGAAGTCGATCATGCGGTATTGCCAGTAGTTCCGGTCGAAGCAGCCGAAGGTCGGGCTGGCCGGATTGCGGTCTTGAAGGGTCAGGATGCGGGGGATGGCGGCCAACGCGTGCTGGCCAAGCGCATCGCGCGGCTGGAGCCCGGCGGCCGGGCGATCGAGGGCGGTCATCAGGCGGCCAGATCGGTGATGCGCGAGGGCTTGGCGGCCTGGGCGCGGCGGTCGCGCAATTGGATGTCCTCCAGCAGTTTGCGGTTGGTGGCGAACAGGTGGGCCAGCAGGCCCAAGGCCCAGAGCTGAACCCCGATCATCAGCAGCACCGAGGCCAGCACCAGGCTGGGGACGTGGGCGCGCTCGCCGCCGGCGAAGAACAGGGCCAGCCAGCGCAGGCCGAGCAGCAGCCCGCCCGAAAAGGGCAGCGCCCCGGCCAGCGCGAAGAACTGCACCGGCCGATAGGTCATGAAGATCAGCAAGATGGTGGCCATCGAGCGCAGCACGTAATTGCGGATGCTCTTGACCAGCCGCGAGGGCCGCAGGTCGGGATTGGTGCGCACGGGCACCCAGGTCACCGGGATGCCCTTGCGGCCCGCCTGGATGATGGTCTCCAGCGTGTAGGTGTAGTCGCCGAACACGTTGATCCGCATCGCCGCCTCGCGCGAAATGGCGCGGAAGCCGCTGGGCGCGTCGGGCACGTTGGTGTTGCTGGCCAGCCGCACCGCCCAGCTTCCCAGGCGTTGCAGCCGCTTCTTGATGCCCGAGAAATGCTCGATCGCCTCGATCGGCCGGGCTCCCACCACCATCTGGGCGGAGCCCTCCAGGATCGGCGCGAGCAGCGCCGGAATGTCCTCGGCGCGGTATTGGTTGTCGGCGTCGGTGTTGACGATGATGTCGGCGCCGCGTTCCAGGCAGGCCTCCAGCCCGGCCATGAAGGCGCGGGCGAGGCCCTGATTGTGCGGCAGTTGGACGATGTGGTCGACGCCATGGGCGCGCGCCACCTCGGCGGTGCGATCGGTCGAGCCGTCGTCGACGACCAGCCATTCGACGATGTCCACGCCGGGCAGGCTGCGCGGCAGGGCGGCGAGTGCCACCGGGAGCGAGTGCTCCTCGTTGAAGCACGGGATCTGGATGAGGACCTTGATCATGGCGCCGAGAATCGGCCCCGGCGGCCTTTCCGGCAACGCATCGGAAGGGGTGCCGCCGGCCTCATAGGGATTAGCGTCACTCTTTCGGGGGGGCGGCGCAGGCGGTGGTGTCCGGCATCAGCGCGGGCCGGGCATGGCGCGCAAGGCCGAGCGGGCGTCGCGGATGCGATAGATGTGACGCTCGAACAGCAGCCGGGCGCGGACCGGCAAATCGGGATCGGCCAGGGCCTCGACGTAAGCCCGCTCGGCCTCGGCCTCGGCGTCGGCGGGGTCGAGCGGTTCGCCGCGGTCGGCGGGGCGTCCGGTGCGCTTGCCCGCCAATTCCCAGGACAGGGCCTCCAATTCGCGCAGCATGGCGGCGCGCTCGCGCGCACGGCGCAGGAAGG
>JADFZP010000057.1 GCA_015232485.1 Alphaproteobacteria bacterium | reverse complement strand
AGCACGGGCATGACGGCTCCAATTTGGAAGGACTCTTTCCGCGGCCCGTCAGGCGCTCGTCAAGAGCTTGACGGTCAACAGCACGGCGGACTCGAAATCGGGCTGCACCGGATGCGGGCCGGCGGTCATCATCAGGTTGTCGACCAGACCGAAATTCTCGACCAGCATGCCGTGCTGTTTGCAGAACGGGCGGCCGTCGGCGTCGGGGTCGTGGGGCACCCGGTCGATATAGGGGCGGGCGTCCTCGCACCACGCGACCACCGGCTTGCCCAGCGCCTCGGCATAGCCCATCTCCCAGGCGGTGCCCGGGTCGGCGCCCGCGCCGCGGAACGGCGAGATGCAGGCGATCACCGCGCGGCAGGCGCGGATCTTCTCGATATTGGCGCGGCGGATGGCGGCCGCGTCGTCCATCGTGTCGAGCGGGCTGATCCCGACCAGCCCGTGCTTGGCGCAGGCCTCTTTCAGATACTCGAAGATGTGCCCGGCCGCCGGGTGGAACACGGCGGGTCCGGCGAGATAGACGGTCGGTTTGTCGGTCACCGAAACACTCCCAGCATCCAATGCGAGACGAAGGCGACCAGACCGGCCGCCGGGATGGTGAATATCCAGGCCCACAGGATGTTGCCGGCCAAGCCCCAGCGCACCGCCGATGTTTTTCGCACCGAGCCCACGCCGACGATGGCGCCGGTGATGGTGTGGGTGGTCGACACCGGAATGCCCATCCAGGTGGCGCCGAACAGGGTGGCGGCGCCGGCCGTCTCGGCGCAGAAGCCCTGGAACGGCTTCAGATCGGTGATGCGCGAGCCCATGGTGCGAACGATCCGCCAGCCGCCCATCAAGGTGCCCAGCGCCATGGCGATCTGCGACACGATCGCCACCCAGAGCGGCACGTAGAAGTCGTCGCCCAGCAGGCCTTGGCTGAACAGCAGGACGGCGATGATGCCCATCGTCTTCTGCGCGTCGTTGCCGCCGTGGCCCAGCGAATAAAGCGAGGCCGAGACCAACTGCAAATGGCGGAATCGTCGATCGACCACATAGGGCGCGGCACCCCGCAAGACCCAGGACACCACGATCATCAGCAAGACGGCCAGCAGATAGCCGGTCAGGGGCGACGCCACGATCGCCACCGAGGTCTTGATGAACCCGGCCGCGACGATGCTGTCGATTCCCGCCTTGGCGAGGCCGGCGCCCGCGATGCCGCCGATCAGCGCGTGCGAACTCGACGAGGGGAAGCCCAGCCACCAGGTGAACACGTTCCAGCCGATCGCCCCGATCAGCGCCGCCAGGATGACATGAGGATCGATCACCGCCGGATTGACGATGCCGGTGCCGATCGTCTTGGCGACATGCAGGCCGAAGAACAGGATGGCGATGAAGTTGAAGAACGCGGCCCAGGCGACCGCCACCTTGGGGGGCAGCACCCGCGTCGAGACGACCGTGGCGATCGAGTTGGCCGCGTCGTGCATGCCGTTGATGAAGTCGAAGACCAGGGCTACGCCGATGATGAAGGCGAGCGCCGGCAGGGACAGGATGGCGGCGTCCATGGAACCAGCTCCTCAGACGTGGTCCAGGACGATGCCTTCGATCACGTCGGCGACGTCGTTGCAGCGGTCGGTCACCGTCTCCAGGCGCTCATAGACCTCTTTGTGGCCCATGAAGGTGATCGGATCGGGCTTGGCGTCGATCAGTTCGCGCAGGGCTTGGCGCAGCAGTTGGTCCGCCTTGCCCTCGATGCCGCCCACCTCGTCGCACAGCCGGGTGATCTCGTCGGCGTTGCGCGTGATGTTTTCCAGCAGCGGGATGATCCGGGCCAAGAGGCCCGCCGCGTCGCGGATCATGCCGGTGAATTCGCGCATGCGCGGGTCGAACTCGGACACGCCGTACAGCGCGGCGTGCTGCACCACCTCCTCGATCAGGTCGACGGCGTCGTCCAGCGAATTGGTCAAGGCGAGGATGTCGGAGCGGTCGAAGGGCGTGATGAAGGCGCGATGCAGGGCGACCACGGTGTTGCGCGTGATCACGTCGGCCCGCCCCTCGATGGCGCAGACCTCCTTGAAGTGGCGCTCGCGGTCTTGCGGGTTGGCCATCATCATGGCCAGCGCGTCGGCCGCCTCGACGATGCATCCGGCATGGTCGGTGAAATGCCCGAGGAAGCGCTCTTCCTTCGGCATCAAGGCGCGAAACAAGCGTAACACCATGATCTCCCCCTTCTCCCCTTCCCTTCGGCCGGCGTCAGGACGGCGGCGGCGCCGCGATCTCCAGCAGCAACTTGGTCAGCCCGGATTCCTGCACCGCCAGGGCCGCCGCGGCGGGCTTGAACCACGTCCGCTCGCGCTGCCTCTTCTCGGGCCAGTAGTCGTGTTCGTGGTCGACGCGCATAAGGAACACGAGCACCCGGCACAGTCTGGTCTTGCCGCTTCTCAACCGCTTTTCATACTTGAACTCGCCGATCGGCGTGGTTCCCACCGTGCCGGTCACCCCGGCCTCCTCCCACGCCTCGCGGGCCGCGGCCTCGTGCGGCGCCAGCTTCTTTTGCGGCCAGCCCTTGGGAATGACCCAGCGCTTGGTCTCGCGCGAGGTGACCATCAGGATTTCGGTGGCGTCGCCTTCGCCCCGCAAAGGCAGGACGGCGTATTGAACGCGCGCAGGCTTCTTGGCCAATGGTCTCTCGCCCCCGCCTCATACGACCGTGTTACCGTTTTATGTCACAAGTCCAGCCTGACGGCGACGACGAAGTGAGCGGCGGCGGCCGTTGCGCGGCCGAGCGTTTCGCCTCAGAATGCTCGCGTTGATGTTCCACGCGAACCGGGATGGATGCGATGTCGTTGTTGAGCCTGCGGATCGGCGCCCGCATCTACGCCGGCTTCGGAGTGGTGCTCGCGATCTTGACGTTCATGGCGTGGAATGGATACCGCCAGCTCGGGACCGTCGACGGATTGTTCGCGAGCTATTCCGCCATCGGCGAAAACGGCCGGCGGGTGCTGGGCATCGAACGCGACGTGGCCGGCATGCGCCGCAACGTCCTGCTGTTCGCCGAGAGCGGCGACGAGAAGACGCTGGCCACCGTCAAGGAAATGCGGGCCGGCCTGAACACCGAGCTGCTGGCCGCGATCGCCGCCACCGAGAATCCCGAGCGGCGCCAGATGCTGGAACGGGCGCAGGCCCTTCTGCGCGCCTATGGCGACATCTTCGACAAGATGGCCGCGTTGCGGATCGGTGTCGGCCGCACGCCCGAGGATGGGCTGCAAGGCGCCCTGCGCGCCGCCGTGCATGGCATCGAGGAAAAGGCCAAGGCCGCCGGCAATCCGGCGCTGACCATCGAAATGCTGATGCTGCGCCGTCACGAGAAGGACTTCTTGCTGCGCAAGCAGGACAAGTACGTCAAAGCCTTCGAGACGCAGGTGGCCGGCTTCGCCAAGGTGGCGGCCACCCTGGCCCCCGAAATGAAAAAGGATCTCGACCAGTTGATGGGCGTCTATCAGGCGCGCTTCGGCGAATTGGCGGCCGCGACGCTGGAACTCGACGAGCTGGTCGGCGTGAAGCTGGTCGAAACGGCGACCGCCTTCGCCGACGCCACCCGCGGCGTGCGCGAGGCCCAAACCAAGGTGTTGAACGAGACGGAAAGCGAGACCCGAAGCCGAATCGCCTCGTCGCAGACCCAATCGGGGATCGCCGCCCTGATCGCGATGATCGCCGGACTGGCCGTCGCCACCTTCATCGCGCGGGGCATCGTCGGCCCGGTGCGGGCGATGACCGGCGCGATGGCGCGCCTCGCCGGCGGCGACAACACCGTCGAGGTTCCGGCCCGCGACTCGACCGACGAGATCGGCGAGATGGCCCAGGCGGTGCAGATCTTCAAGGAAAACGCCGTCAAGGTGGTCCGCATGACCGCCGAGCAGGAGGAGGCCAAGCTGCGCGCCGCCGCCGAGCAAAAGCGCGCCATGAACCAGATGGCCGACGAATTCGAGGCCTCGGTCAAGGGCGTGGTGCAGACCGTCGCCTCGGCGGCCACCCAGATGAACGACAACGCGGAAGCGATGTCGAGCGTCGCGGAAGAGACCAACCGCCAGTCCACCGCCGTCGCGGCGGCGGCCGACGAGGCGTCGTCGAACGTGCAGACGGTGGCCTCGGCGGCCGAGGAGTTGTCGTCGTCGATCTCGGAAATCAGCCGCCAAGTCGCCCAGGCGGCCCAGGTCTCGGCCAACGCGGTCGAGCAGGCCGAGCGCACCAACCAGATCGTCACCAGTCTGGCCGACACCGCCCAGCGCATCGGCGACGTGGTCAGCCTGATCAACGACATCGCCAGCCAGACCAATCTGCTGGCGCTGAACGCCACCATCGAGGCGGCCCGCGCCGGCGAGGCCGGCAAGGGCTTCGCCGTGGTCGCCAACGAGGTCAAGCATCTCGCCAGCCAGACCGCCAAGGCGACCGACGAGATCGCCGCCCAGATCACCTCGGTGCAGGGCGCCACCGGCCAGGCGGTCGAGGCCATCCGCGTGATCGGCTCGACGATCCGCCAGATCAGCGAAATCTCTTCGGCCATCGCCTCGGCGGTCGAGGAGCAGGGCGCCGCGACCCAGGAGATCGCCCGCAACGTCGAACAGGCCGCCGCCGGCACCGCCGATGTCAGCAACAACATCTCGGGCGTCACCCGCGCGGCCGGCGAGGCCGGTCAGGTGGCCGAGCAGGTGCTGCACGCGGCCGGCGAACTGACGCGTCAGGCGGACCTGCTGCGCGGCGAGGTCGACCGCTTCGTGGCGGGCATCCGCGCGGGCTGAACCGCGGTCGCGGCGGTTCTTGTTCAATGGTCTCGACGAATCGGCCCGAGAGGGGTAAACCAGTCCGCGAAGGCAGGTTGGGCGGAATGCAGATCGTCGAGGTCGCGACTGGCACATTCTGGCTCGAGGTCCCAGAGGCGGATCTACGGGTTCTGTGCGGCTGTCCGGCCGACGCCGTCAAGCATCTGATGAAGCGCGGCCTGATCCGCCGCGTCACCCGCGACGGCGTGACCTTCGAGACCGGCCCCAACGCCGTGCTGCTTTCGGACGTGGCGCTGCAAGGCGGCGAATTCTGCAATCTCTCGGAATTTCCGGTGCTGCAGATGCTTTACCGCCAGGGCATGATCCTGCCCGGCCATCCCAACAACGACGGCGCCAAGCCGATGCTGATCGGCCTGCGCGAACAGATCGCCGCGCAGATGGAATACATCCGTCGCGGGAATTACGGCTTGGTCAGCGAGGAGGAACTGTGCGAGGCGCAGGTTCCTCCCGACATCGCCGCCGATTGGATGGCCGTCAAGCTGCGCTTCGCGTTCGGCAGCATCCGCGGCCCCGACGATCTGCTGACCCGCATGCCGCTGGACGACGCGCCGCTGGAGATCCGGGGCGGCGTCACGGTGCGCCGCCTGGACATGAACGTGTTCGAGTTCCGCTACGGCGACGACACCGCCATCGTCGACCTGAACCTCGATCACGGGCAGCATTACGCGCCCCCCTTCAGCCTGGGCTATCACAGCCTGCGCCGCGAATATTTCGCCGTGGTGCATTCGGGCGAGGGCGACGGCTGGGACCCCAACCGGCCCAGCATGTCCAGCATCCTGATGTTCCAGGGCCGCATCTTCCTGATCGACGCCGGCCCCAACCTGCACGCCGTCCTGGGCGCGCTGGGCATCGGCATCCACGAGGTCGACGGGCTGTTCCACACCCATTGCCACGACGACCATTTCGCCGGCCTGACCACCCTGGTGCGCGCCGACCATCGGGTGCGCTATTACGCCACGCCGGCCGTGCGCGCCTCGGTGTCGAAAAAGCTGGCGGCGCTGATGGGCGCCGACGAATCGGCGTTCAAGGATTACTTCGATGTCCAGGACCTGGACTGGGACACCTGGAACGACATCGAGGGGCTGGAGGTCAAGCCGATCTTCTCGCCCCATCCGGTCGAGAACTCGATCTTCGTCTTCCGCACCTTGTGGGAGGACGGCTGGCGCTCATACGCCCATTACGCCGACATCGCCAGCTTCCGCGTGCTGGACCAGATGGCCGCCAACGGCGTGTCGTCCGAGCTGATCACCAAGGTCAAGCGCGACTACTTGCTGCCCGCCGACCTTAAGAAGATCGACATCGGCGGCGGCCTGATCCACGGCCACGCCGACGATTTCGCCGACGACGACTCGGGCAAGATCATCCTGGCCCACACCGCCATGCCGTTGACGCCCAAGCAGAAGGAGATCGGTTCGGGCGCCGCCTTCGGCACCTCGGACGTGCTGGTGCCGGCGTTGCAGGATTACGGCATGCGCTTCGCGCACAGCTATCTGCTGGCCTATTTCCCCGAGGTGCCGGCCCATCAGTTGCGCATCCTGCTCAATCATCCGGTGCGGCTGATCAACCCCGAGACCATCCTGATCCGCGAGGGGCGGCCCTGCTACACGGTCTATCTGATCCTGTCGGGCACCGTCGAGGCGATCAGCGGCGGGCGGCGCCGCAGCGCCATCATGACGGCCGGCGCGGTGATCGGCGAGTTGGCCGCCCTGAACGACACCCCCTCGCGCGAGACCGTGCGCGCCCAGGGTTTCGTGCGCGTGCTGTGCCTGCCCACCCCCCTGTACCGCACCTTCGTGGCGCGCAACGGTCTGGCCGACCGGATCATCCGCATGGCCGACATGCGGCGGTTCTTCAACAACACCTGGCTGCTGGGCGAGAACCTGTCGGCCCACGTCCACAACCGCATCGCCGGCCGCACCCAGGAGACCATCTTCGCGGATGGCAACGAGATCGTCATCCAGGGCGCCGACCGCATGCTGATCGTGCGCGAGGGCGCCATCGAGAAGTTGCTGGACGGCAACGTCGTCGACCGCGTCGAAGCGGGCGGCCATGTCGGCGTGGCCGAGGTGCTGTTCTCGGGCCGCACGTTCTTCCGCTACCGCGCCGCCGGGCGCACCGTCGTGCTGGCGGTGCCGGGCGGCATGCTGCGCGAAATCCCGATCACCCGCCTGAAGATGGTCGAGGATTATCAACGCCGCATGGCGCGGATGTTCACGCCCCGCGAGGAGGAACAGGCGTTCCCCTGGATGCACGACTACGCCACCGGCATTCCCGGCATGGACCGCCAGCATCAACGCCTGTTCGACCTGGCCAGCTTGGTGGTCGAAGCGGCGCGGGCCGGTGAAAAGGACCGGCTGATCGCGGTGCTCGACGACATGCTGTCCTTCACCCGCCAGCATTTCGGCGACGAAGAGCGCCTGATGTCGGACACCGGCTATCCGCAATTGCCCGAACACGCGCGCATCCACGCCAGCCTTCTGGATGAAATGGTCCGGGTGCGTCAAGGCTGCCAGGAACAGTCGGCGGACGAGCGTGACTTCCACCATTTCTTCCAAACCTGGATCATCAGCCACATCTTCAAGGACGACAGCCGCTACGCCCGCTATATCGTCGAACGCGGCGATTACGTGGCCTGAGCGCTTCGCTTGACGGCGAAATCCGCGGGGGCGTACCATAAAATTGAACTGAAAGGCCGTCCCATATGGGTTTCCAGGGCGAAAGCCGTAAGTTGTCAAGCGGGATCGAAGGGTTGGACCGGGCGCTGGGCGGCGGCCTTCCGCGCGGTCGCACCACGTTGGTGATCGGCGGCCCCGGCGCCGGCAAGACGATGTTTGGCATGCAGTCGCTGTGCGTGGCGGCGCGGCGGGACGACGAGGCGGGGATTTTCGTCACTTTCGAAGAGCACCCGGCCGACCTGATCGCCCATTTCGCCGAGTTCCCGTGGGGGGTTCCCGATCTGGTCGCGCGCGGCCGCATCGTGGTGGTCGACGCCCGGCTGGACCCCAACGCCATGATCGATGGCGGCTTCGAGATCGACGGCCTGCTGCGCATCGTCGCGGTGCGCGCCCAGGCGATCGGCGCCAAGCGGGTGGTGTTCGACGGCATCGACGTGCTGTTCTCGTTGCTGCCCACGCCGCGCGACGCGCTGCTTCAGATGTTCGTGCTGGACCGCTTTCTGCGCGAATCCGGCCTAAGCACGGTGATCGCGCTGAAGTCGGGCGGGCTGGGCGACTTCGACGCCACCTTCTCGGCGGTGCAATACATCGCCGACTGCGTGCTGCGCTTCGACCGCCGCATCGCCTCGCACATCGTCTCCACCACCCTCGAGGTGGTGAAGTACCGCGGCTCGGCGACGCCCACCGCCTGCCTTCCGGTGACGGTCGGCGGGCAAGGCATCGACGTCCTGTTCGAGCCGCCGGTCGAGCGCGGCGCGATTCCCAGCACCCAGCGCATCACCAGCGGCATCCCGCGCCTGGACACCATGCTGGCCGGTGGCTATTACCGCGGCAGCACCGTCCTGATCTCGGGTTCGCCGGGCACCGCCAAGACCAGCTTGTCGGCGGTGCTGATCAACGCCGCGTGCCAAAACGGCGAGCGCGCCCTGTTCGTCAGCTTCGACGAACCGGAAGAGCAGATCGTGCGCAACATGCGCTCGATCGGCATCGAGTTCGACACCCACCGGGCCGCCGGCCTGCTGCGCATGAAGAACATGCGCGCCGCCTCGGCCTCGGCGCCCGAGCATTTCCAGCGACTGCGCCTGGAAGCCGAGGAATTCCGCCCCGCCGTGCTGGTGGTCGATCCGGTCTCGGCCCTGACCAAGGCGGGCGGCGCCGCCCTCGCCAACGCCCTGATCGAGGTGATGGTCGACTACGTCAAGGGGCGCGGCATCACCACCGTGTTCACCGCCCTGGTCGACGACGCCGATCCCGAGCGCGAGGTGACCCTGAACCACGTCTCGACCATCGCCGACGTGTGGCTGCATCTGACCTTCGTGCCCCATGGCGGCGAGCGCAACCGCGCCCTGTCGATCGTCAAGGCGCGCGGCGCCGGCCATTCCAACCAGGTGCGCGAACTGATCCTGGGCGACGACGGGCCAAGCTTGGCCGACGTCTATTCCTCGAGCGGCGTGGTGCTGATGGGCACCGCCCGGTTGGAGCGCGAGGCCGAGGACGCGGCCGGCGACATCGAACGCCGCTTCGGCCAGGACACTCGGCGCAAAGAGGCGGAGATTCGACTGAAGGAGGTCGAGGGGCGTTTGGCCGCTACGAAAATCGAACTGGAGGCCCGCATCAGCGAATTCGAGATGCTGAAAGCGGAAGAGCAAAGATTGAGTGGAATGCAGATCGAGCGAACACGGTCGATCCGCCGGTCACGGAGGGCGGACGGCCCATGACTTCTTACGAACTGTTCATCGCGGGCCAATGCGCCAATTCGGTGGTGGCCTTGCACAACCTCCAAGAGGTGCTTGATCGCCTGCCGCCGGGCGCCGTCGAATTGACGGTGACCGACGTGTTGTCCGAACCGCTGAAGGCGCTGGACGCCGGCGTGCTGATCACCCCGGCCCTGTTGTGCCGGGACCACGGCAAGACCCGCATGCTGGTCGGCTCGATGAATACCCGCGAGCGTCTGGTGGCGTGGCTGAAAAGCGGCAGCCCGACGATGAACGACGATGGCGTATAGCTCGCCCGACCAATCCGCCGCGCTGACCATCTGGCAGGCCCTGTTCGACGCCCTGCCCGCCGCCGTGGCCCTGCTTGACGCGGGCGGCCGGGTGGTCGCGGTGAACCGCGTCTGGGAAAAGGTGATCGGCCCGTTCGACCGCGCCGCCATCGCCCGCGATCCGCGCGAAAGCTATGCCCGGATGGGCGTGCGCAAGGGCTTGTGGGACGACGCGGTCGCCCAGCGCCTGGAAACCGCCCTGTCCGACGTGGTCGCCGAGCGCATCGATTCGTACAACGACGAGGTGCCGGTGACCATGGGCGAGGTCCTGTGGCATCGGGTCGGCATCGTGCCGCTCGACCGCAACAGCTTCGACGGCGCGGTGGCCATCCATCTCGACGTCACCGAGCAGCGGCGGATGCGCCTGGAATTGGTCGAGCAGGCGCAGATCCTTGAAAACGCCAACCGCGAACTGCGCCAGTTCACCTATGTCGCGTCGCACGATTTGCAGGAGCCGCTGCGCACCGTCGTCAGCTATCTGCAACTGCTCACCCGCCGTTGCCAGGGCCGGCTGGACGAGGAGGCCACCACCTTCGTCGGCTTCGCGGTCGACGGCGCGCGGCGCATGTCGTCCTTGATCCAAGATCTGCTCAGCTATTCGCGCATCAGTTCGGCGGTTCCGAAAATGGAGGCGGTGGCGCTCGAGGATTGCGCCGAGGACGTGCGGCGGGCGCTGCACGCCGCCATCGAAGACGCCGGCGCCGAACTGCGGGTCGACAGCTTGCCGGTCGTCCACGCCGACCCGGTGCAGATGCGCAGCCTGTTGCAAAACCTGTTGTCCAACGCCCTGAAATACCACCAGCCAGGCGTTCCGCCGGTGGTCACGATTTCCGCCCGCCGGCTGGAGGCCGCGTGGGAGATCGCGGTCGCCGACAACGGCATCGGCATCGACCCGGAGTATCAGGGACGCATCTTCGAAATGTTCACCCGCCTGCATCCGATCGGCACCTTCGAAGGAACCGGCATCGGCCTGGCCATCGCGCGGCGGGTCGTCGAGCTGCATGGCGGCACCCTGCGCGTCGATTCGGCGGAGGGACGCGGCTCGACCTTCCTGTTCACCTTGCCGGCCCCCTGAACAACTCACCAATGCGGCGGCGGCTTGTCGTCCTGGGGCGAGCGTTCCCATCCCGCCTCGACGCCGCGCAGCCGCTCGACCAATTGACGCACATGGCTGGTCAGGCGCTCGATCTCGCGATCCTGGCGGGCCATGACGGCGGACATCTCCTCGGCCATGCGCTCGTGGTGGGCGAGACGGGCTTCGAGTTCGATCAGGCGGTGTTCAAGGGCTTGGCTCATGGCGGGAGTCTAGCCCGGATTGGGCAAGGCGAGCCACCCCCGTTTGGATCGGGAACCGATCTTCGCCCGTCCGCGTAAACGGAAGGTACGAGGCGGGAGGGCGGAATGAAAGCACTCTGCTGGCACGGCAAGGCCGACATACGTTACGAGACCGTCCCCGATCCCCGCATCGAGCATCCCCGCGACGCCATCGTCAAGGTGACGAGCTGCGCCATCTGCGGCTCGGACCTGCATCTTTACGACGGCTTCATGCCGGGCATGAAATCGGGCGACGTGATCGGCCACGAATTCATGGGCGAGGTGGTCGAGGTCGGCCGCGACAATCGCAAGCTGCGCGTCGGCGATCGGGTGGTGGTGCCGTTCACCATCGTCTGCGGCGAGTGCCGCCAGTGCCGTCGCGGCAATTTCTCGGTTTGCGAGCGCACCAACCGCAACGCCGACCTCGCCGCCAAGGCCTTCGGGCACAGCACGGCGGGGCTGTTCGGCTATACCCATTTGACCGGCGGCTATGCCGGCGGGCAGGCCGAATACGTTCGCGTGCCCTATGCCGATGTCGGGCCGGTGCGCGTTCCCGACGGGCTGAGCGACGCGCGGGTGCTGTTCCTGGGCGACATCTTCCCGACCGGCTGGCAGGCCGTGGCGCAATGCGACCTCGAGCCGAGCGACACCGTGGCGATCTGGGGCTGCGGCCCGGTCGGCCAGTTCGCGATTCGCAGCGCCGTCCTGCTGGGGGCGCGCCAGGTGATCGCCATCGACATGGTTCCCGAGCGCCTGTCGATGGCGCGGGCGGGCGGCGCGGTGACCATCAAATCCGACGAGGAAAGCGTGCTGGACCGCCTGATGGACCTGACCGGCGGGCGCGGCCCCGAGAAATGCGTCGACGCGGTGGGCATGGAGGCGCATGCCACCGCCACCCTGGATTCGGCGCTCGACCGCGCCAAGCAGGCGGTCATGCTGGAGACCGACCGGCCGCATGTCCTGCGCGAGGCGATCTACGCCTGCCGCCCGGCCGGGGTGGTCTCGGTGCCCGGCGTCTATGGCGGGCTGCTCGACAAGGTGCCGTTCGGCGCGGCGATGAACAAGGGACTGACCATCCGCACCGCGCAAACCCACGTCAACCGCTGGACCGACGATCTGCTGCGGCGCATCGCCGAGGGACAGATCGACCCGTCCTTCGTGATCACCCATACCGGCCCGCTGTCCGAGGGGCCGCGTTTCTACGACATCTTCCGCGGCAAGTCGGACGGCTGCGTCAAAGTGGTGATGACCCCATGAAGGGAAGCGAAACGATCGACGGCGGCGCCCTGGCGCGCC
>JADFZP010000056.1:7053-12256 GCA_015232485.1 Alphaproteobacteria bacterium | reverse complement strand
CGCCGCAATGGCGGCTTCGACGATCGGTCGTTCCGACCGCCCGCCGGTATCAGGCGCCCACGAAGGCCGGTTTGCGCTTCTCCTTGAAGGCCGCGATTCCCTCGCGGTAATCGGCGGTCGACAGGAAGCGGTAGGCTTCGCCGGCATCGACCGAGGCGCCCTCGGCGGCGGCGCGCACGAAGGCCTTGTGCCAGCGATTGACCAGCGGCGCGTTGGCGGTGATGCGCTTCAAGGTGGCTCCGACCTCGTCCTCCAACTGGTCGTCGGCGACCACGCGATGGAGCAAGCCGATCGACAGCGCCTCGGCGGCGTCGAAGACGCGGGCTTCGAGAAGGATTTCCGCCATGCGGGCCGGGCCGACCAGGCGCTGGATGCCGGCGATCTCGGGCGGCGCCATGACCACCGAGATGCGGCCCACCGGCACCCCGAAGCGGCCCGACTGGCCACTGATCCGCAGATCGGCCTGGGCGGCCAGTTCAAGGCCGCCGCCGACGCAAGCGCCGTGGATCATCGCCACCACCGGATGGGGGCAGTCGCGCACCATGGCCAGCGCCTCGCGCATCACCAGATCATAGGCCTCGGCCTGGGCGGCGGTGGCGCGATCGGTGTCGAATTCGGAAATGTCGGCGCCCGGTGCGAACGCCTGGGTTCCGGCGCCGCGCAGCACCACGGCGCGCAACGACTGGTCGGCGGCCAGGGCCTGGAAGGCCCGCGTCAGGCCGCGCCACATGTCGAGATTGAGCGCGTTCATCCGGTCGGGTCGGTTCAACAGCACGGTGGCTATGGCGCCGTCGCGGCGAATCTCGATGGGATCGGGCATCATGACACCTTGTCTTTGGATCGCAAACGAAGGTACCTATACCGCAACGCCGCCGCCCCGTCGCCGTCGCCCTACCGGAGGTCAGCCTCGATGCAGTCCGTTTCCCGCACTCCCGAACAGAAGCAGGCGGGACTCACCACCGCCCGCATCCTGCTGGAAATCGGCGCCGTCAATTTCCGGCCCGAGGAGCCCTATATCCTGACCTCGGGCTGGGCCAGCCCGGTCTATATCGACGTCCGCAAGGTGATCTCGTACCCGCGCGCCCGCCGCCGCATCTGCGAGATGGCCGCCGCCACGATCACCCGCCAAGTCGGCTTCGAATCGATCGACGCGGTGGCCGGCGGCGAGACCGCCGGCATTCCCTATGCCGCCTGGATCTCCGACCTGCTGGCGCTGCCCATGCTTTACGTGCGCAAGAAGCCCAAAGGCTTCGGCCGCAACGCCCAGATCGAGGGCCATCTGCGGGACGGCGACCGGGTCGTGCTGGTCGAGGATCTCGCCTCGGACGGCGCCAGCAAGGTCACCTTCTGCCGCGCCGTCCGCGAGGCGGGCGCCAAGGTCGATCACGCCTTCGTGGTCTTCTTCTACGGCGTGTTCCCGGGGGCGCTGCGCACCCTCGAGGAAATCGGCGTGCATCTGCACTACTTGGCCAATTGGTGGGACGTGCTCGAGGTCGCCGAGCACAATGGCCAATTTGACAAGCCGGCCCTGGAAGAAGTTCGCAAGTTCCTGCACGACCCGATCCAGTGGTCCAGTCTGCACGGCGGCAAGGGGGGCTGATTTGGCTCCCCCGAAAACGCTTCCGCAGCAACGGCTGATGTTGGAAATCCTGCGCATGACCGGCGATGTCGCCATCACCGCGCCCCCCGATCAATCGCTGATCTGGCGCACCCTGCGCGAGTGCGAGCAGGAGGGCTGGCTGGTCACCAAGCAGATCAATCCAACCCTTTGGAAGGCGAGCCTAACCGAAAAGGGTAGGGCCTTGGCCAAGGGTCCATACTGATGACCCGATCACAGTGGTCATGATGAATAGGCGATCATACCTCCCTGGCGTACTGTCGGACCTGGACAGGGGGGATGATGATGGCAACGGTCAAGGCTCGAAGCTTGGAGCCTAAGGCGCCGCGCAAGCCGCGCAGCCGACGCAGCGCGTTTTACGTCGTGGGCATCGGCGCCTCGGCCGGCGGGCTCGAGGCGTTGCGGCCGCTGGTCGCCAATCTGCCCGAATCCGGCGGCATGGCCTATGTCATCATCCAGCATCTGGCGCCGCAATATCGCAGCATGATGGTCCAGCTTCTCGGCCGCGAGACCACGCTGCCGGTCGAGGAGATCAAGGATGGGACGGTCATCGCGCCGAACACCATCTACATCACCCCGCCCAACAAGGACGTCACGGCCAAGAACGGCACCCTGTGGCTGCGCGAGCCTTCGGCGCCGATGGGCCCCAAACCCTCGGTCGACGTGTTCTTCGCCTCGCTGGCCCAGGATCGCGGCCGGCATGCGATCGGCGTCATCCTGTCGGGGACCGGCACCGACGGCACCCATGGCGTGCGCGCCATCAAGGCCGGCGAAGGGCTGACCATCGCCCAAGACCCCGAGACCGCCAAATATGACGGCATGCCCAAGGCGGCGCTGGACACCAACTGCGTCGACCTCGTGCTGCCGCCCGAGCGAATCGGTCCCGAACTGGCCTCGATCACCCGGTTCCCGCGGCCGGTGGTGCAAAAGACCCAAGAGTCGGAAACGCGCGACACCATCAACGAGATTTTCCAGCGGGTCCGCCAGCGCACCGATATCGACTTCACCCATTACAAGTCGAACACCGTCAGCCGGCGCCTGGAACGCCGCCTCGCCGCCAACCGCATCGACAACCTGCCCGCCTATCTCGATTTCGTGCAGCGCAATCCGACCGAGTTGGATCTGCTGTGCAAGGACATCCTGATCTCGGTCACCTCGTTCTTCCGCGACACCAAGGCGTTCGAGGACGTCAAGGCGTCGCTGGCGGAACTGCTGGCCACCAAGAAGCCCGGCGACAGCATCCGCATCTGGGTGCCGGCCTGCGCCACCGGCGAGGAACCCTACTCGTTCGCCATGATGCTGAGCGACACGCTGGGCGACGCGGTGCGGTCCTTCCGCGTCCAGATCTTCGCCACCGACATCGACATGGACGCGATGGCCCATGCCCGGAAGGGCATCTATTCGGCGACCACCGTCGAGAATCTGGACAAGGACTACATCGACAAGTACTTCGACGTGATGGGCAATAGCTGCCAGATCAAGAAGACGATCCGCGAAATGGTCGTATTTGCGCGGCAAGACCTGATTAAAGACCCGCCCTTCGTGAAGGTCGATCTGGTTAGCTGCCGCAACGTACTTATCTATTTCAATGGCGAAGTGCAGAACAAAGTCTTCCAGATATTTCACTACGCCCTAAACCCGGACGGCTATCTGTTTCTGGGAAAATCAGAGGCGGTCGGGCATTGCTCGGACCTCTTCCGGCCGGTCAAGGCGGCCTCGAAGATCTTCCAGAAGCGGCTGGTCTCGCCACGTTCGTCCAATCCGGTATTCGGCGCCTTCCGGCCGCGCATCGCCGAGGCGATGGACCAAAATTCCGCGCCGCCCACCGGCCCGTCGATCGAAAGCATGGTCCGCGACGCCTTCGTCGAAGCCTATATGCCGCCCAGCGTGGCGATCAACGACGACCTCGACATCCTGTTCTATCACGGCGATGTCGACCTGTTCGTGCGCTTCCCGCAGGGCCGCCCCAACCAGAACCTGGCCAAGCTGATCGCCGAGGATTTGCGCATCGACCTGCGCGCCCTGGTGCATCGGGCGCGCGAACGCGGCGTGCCGGTATTGGGCGGCAAGAAGCAGTTGCGCACCCGCGAGGGCGACATCTTCGTCCGTCTCGCCGTGCGTCCGCTGAAGGTCGAGAACCGCCGCGAGAACCTGTTCCTGGTGAGCTGCGAGAAGATCGAGCAGCCGGCCGACCCCATCGCGCGCGACGCCGAGCCGTCGCCCTCGGGCGAGGCGCGGATGGTCGAACTCGAACAAGAGCTGATCGCCACCCGCGAACATCTGCAAACCGTGGTCGAGGAACTGGAAACCTCGAACGAGGAATTGCAGGCGCTCAACGAGGAAATGCAGGCCGCCAACGAGGAGTTGCAATCTTCGAACGAGGAGTTGGAGACCTCGAACGAAGAGCTGCAATCGACCAACGAGGAACTGACCACCGTCAACGAGGAGTTGCAGGTCCGCACCACCGAACTGGCCGCAGCCAACGCCGATCTGCAAAACCTGCAAGACACCGTCGGCTTCCCGCTGCTGGTGGTCGACCGCACCCTGCGCATCACCCGCTTCACGCCCCAGGCGGTGCGGCTGTTCGGGCTGTTGCCGACCGATCTCGGGCAATTGATCACCGCCGTGGCGACCCAGCTTCACATCAAGGATTTGCGCGCCATCGTTCTGGGCGTGATGGCGGGCGGCAAGACGCACGAGGACGTCATCGAGGCGGACGGTCGCATCTACCTGATGCGCGTGGTGCCCTACCGCGATCTGCGCGATCAGATCGCCGGGGCGATCCTGAACTTCCTGGACGAGACCGAAATCCGGTGCTCGCAGCGCGAACTGGTGGCCAGCGTCCAAGGATTGCAGGCGGCCGAGGAGGAACTGCGCGACGCCAAGGAATTCGCCGAGACGGCCAACCGCTCGAAATCCGCCTTCCTCGCCAATATGAGCCACGAACTGCGCACCCCGCTCAACGCCATCTTAGGCTTCGGCCAGATGATGGAATCCGAGATGTACGGGCCGCTCGGCCATGCGAAGTATCAGGAATACTCGAAGATCATCCTCGACAGCGGCCAGCACCTGCTGTCCCTGATCAACCAGGTGCTGGACCTTTCGAAGATCGAGGCCGGCAAGCACCATCTGCACGAGGAAACGTTCGAGCTGGACGACGCGGTCGCCGGTTCCGTGCTGCTGCTCGCCACCCAGGCCGAGCGCCGCAAGGTGACGGTGACCAGCGAAATCCAGCCCGGCCTGCCCCTGCTCTATGCCGACCGCACCTCGGTGCAGCGGGTGCTGCTGAACCTGATCGGCAACGCGATCAAGTTCACGCCGGCCGGCGGGCATGTGAAGGTCAAGGCGATCACCGGCAGCGCCGGCCTGATCCTGTCGGTCGCCGACACCGGCTGCGGCATCAAGACCACCGATCTGGCGCGCGTCATGCGGCCCTTCGAGCAGGGCGGCATGAGCGGCACCCATGACGGCGTCGGGTTGGGTCTGCCGATCTCGAAATCGCTGGTCGAACTGCATGGCGGCACGCTGGATCTGCAAAGCGAGGAAGGCAAAGGCACCATCGCCTTCGCCGTCTTCCCCACCGCG
>JADFZP010000056.1:406-6953 GCA_015232485.1 Alphaproteobacteria bacterium | reverse complement strand
CGCCGTTTCGGTGATTTCGCTCAACGGAGCGCCGTCCTCGACCTGCCGGGCGATTTGTGCCCCGACATGGCGAGCCTGACGCTTTCCTCGCTCAACTTCACCCGCGAAGCGAGCTTGAACGCGCCGGACATGATCGTTCGTTTGGCGGAAGTCATGGCGGAGAAAGGCATAAAGCCGGAGCTTGAGGTATTCGACCTTGGGATGGTCAATGTCGCACATTCTTTAATCAAAAATGGATTGTTGTCGCCGCCATATTATTTCAATCTTATCCTTGGGAATGCTTCGACCGCGCAGGCGTCATTGCTGCACATTGCCGCTCTCGTCGCCAGTCTGCCGCAGCCGGCGGTCGTCGCTTTCGGGGGAATCGGCCGCACTCAAACCGCCGTCGCGGGCATTGCCGCGGCCATGGCCGATGGCGTGCGAACCGGCCTGGAAGACAACATCTGGCTGGATCGGGATAGGAGCACCAAAGCGACCAACTGTGATTTGGTCAAACGCGTCATACGCATGGCGTTGGAACAGGAGCGGTCGATCGCATCGCCAGATCAGGTGCGGACCATGCTTGGCCTGTCGCGGCGATGACCAGATCCCTTGTCCTTTTCGGCGTCAGCAATTTTTTGAGTGATCTGTTCGACTGTGCGCTCGCCCTGGGATACTCGATCGATGCCATAGTGATGAACCAGCCCGAGGTCCGCCGTCCTCGTACCAAGGGCGTGAAGGAGCGGATATCTCCGCTGCCGTCGCCGCCGCGGTTGATCGAGCTGGACGAATTCGTCCCAGGCCCCGGTCAGGAGTGTTTCCTTGGAACCACCTCCATTCGTCGGGATCAATTGGTGAAGCATATCGAAGAACGGTATGCGCTGCCCTTCGCCACCCTGGTGCATCCGACCGCTTACATCTCGCCGCTCGCGAGCTTGGGCAAAGGGGTCTTCGTTGGAGCCAACAGCGTGGTCGCCCCCGGAGCGAGAGTGGAGGACTTCGCGCTGATAAACCGCTCGGCTTCGCTGGGACACGACAGCGTCCTTGGCCCCTATGCGCGGCTCCAGCCTGGCGGCACGGTCGGCGGGCATGTCACGATCGGCCGGGGCGCGACGGTGGGGATCGGGGCGACGGTTATCGAGGAAAAGGTGATCGGTCCCGGCGCCATGGTGGCCGCCGGCGCCGTGGTGATCGAGGATGTCGAGGAGGGAGTTATGGTGGCTGGAGTGCCGGCCAAATTAAAATCGCGTTCAACCAATGCATAGGCGCCCATCCGTTCTTGTTGTGAGAACCAAGAAGGAAAACGATAGTTACGGGTTTTCCAGGATAATCGCCGACAATTACATTGAGGGATTCAGGCGCCTCGCGTTTGATGTGATTGACAGGGAACTAGCCGAAATCGCCCAACTCGATGGGGAGGCTCTGCGGCGTTTCGACCTGATTTTCAGCCATAGCGGATGGGTGTACCGCTTGATGTGTCCTCGGCCGGGCGGCGCGGTCTCTCTGCCGGCGGCCTTCGACAAGCCAACGATCATGCTGGTCGCCGATCCACCCTTCTATACATGGCTGGACCAAAATCTTTTGTCGCCCCATGACAAGCGCTTCGCCTACCACATCGACCCGGAATTCGTCGCGATGGCCCAGCGCCTGGGCAGCTCGGGTCGCCACCAGACCTATCTGCCCTGTCGGTTGGAGACGGGCCACCTGACCCCCCTTCCCACGCGAGAGAAAGACATTCCCCTATTGGTGGCGGCTACCTTCCGGGACGTCGCGTCGTTGCGCGAACCCTTCGCGGCGCGCCCCCCTCACCACCTCGGGATTTTGGACGAGCTGGTGGAAGCCGCCACCGACCAGCATGACCGCCAGTTCATCGAGGTCGCGCAAGCCGTGTTCATCCAGCACGGCTTGGCCTGCGACATGGCGCTGCCGGACATCAAAGCTCTGTTGATATGCGCCGATCAGATCGTGCGGACACGTCGCCGCCTGATGATGCTGAGCGCCCTTCGGGACGTGCCCATGTGCCTTGTGACCAATCGTCCACCGCCTTTCGACTTGCACCCGCGCAGCACCGTGCGGATTTCCGTGCCGTTCGATGAAACGCTCGGTTTGCTGCGACGTGCCCGCGCCACCGCCATATGTCAGCCAAATTATGCTGGCGCGCTCAATGAACGCATCGTGTTCGCGATGCAGGCCCGCACCGTGGTTCTCAGCACGAGCAACAATCTCACCATGGAACATTTTGGAGATGGCCACGATCTGCACTATTTCACGCCCGATTTCAGTAATGCCCGCGACGTGCTTCAGCAAACGATGACCGTCGCGCATGCGGAAACGTTGCGCGACTCCGCTCAAGCCAAGATCGAGGCGGGATATTCGGCGCTCGACAACATCAGGCGGTTCCTTCAGCCGATACAGGCGGCGGGATTGCTGGCATGAGCGATCCGTGGATCACCGTTTTCGGATCGGCGACGGATGCCGAGGAGGCGACTGCGGCGGCGGGTGTCATCGCCGCCAATTGGATGGGGAATGGGCCGGTCGTGCGCCAGTTCGAGGCGGACTTCGCGAGGCACTTGGGCGTTCCGGACGCGGTGATGGTCAACAGCGGCTCCAACGCCCTTCATCTCGCCGTCCGCCTGCTCGACCTTCCGGCCGGCAGCGAGGTCGTCGTGCCGTCCTTCACCTGGGTCGCCTGCGCCCACGCGATCATCCTGGCCGGGTGCCGGCCGGTGTTTTGCGATGTCGACGTGGCCACCATGAACGTGACCGCAGAGACGGTGGCCGCGCAGCTTGGCCCCCGCACCCGGGCGGTGATGGTCGTTCATTACGCGGGCAAGCCGGTTCGCATGGACGATATCCTCGCCTTGGGCTTGCCGGTGATCGAGGACGCGGCGCATGCCGTGGACAGCGGCCTGAACGGTCGGCGCTGTGGAACGATGGGGCGGGTCGGGGTCTTCAGCTTCGACGCGGTCAAGAACATCGCATCGCCGGACGGTGGCGCGGTGATCGCCCACGGCGCGGAAATGCTGGAAACCGCACGTCGATTGCGCCAGTGCGGCATCGGCAAGACGGGTGCCGAAGCGGCTCTCGAGGGCGGCCGGTGGTGGGAACACGAGATTGTGGAACCGTTCCCCCGTTATCTCCCCAACGATGTCGCGGCGGCGGTCGCCCGCGTTCAATTGGCCAAATTGCCTCGGCTGCAAACTCGTCGCCAAGCCATCTGGCGCCGTTATCAGACCGAATTGACCGGCGTGCCCTGGCTTCATCCGCCGGTTGACGCGGCCAAGGACGAGGTTCACTCGTTCTTCACGTACCCGGTGCGCCTTGACAATGGTCGGCGCGACGCCCTGGCGTGGCATCTCTATGAGCGGAAAATATACACGACGCTCCGCTATCATCCGCTTCATCTGAGCGATATCTACCGGACCGGGCGACCGCTGGCCAACACGGAACAACTTGCGCGGGACGTGCTTTCGTTGCCCCTGCACCCCCGAATGAGCGATGGGGATGTCGCGCGGGTCATTTCCGGCGTCCGTGACTTCAAGGCGTGACGAAGTCGCTTAGCGCCCGCGCCACCGCCAGGGCCTGGACCGTCTCGGCCACGTCGTGGACCCGCAGGATGGTGGCCCCCTGCCGCGCGCCTTCCAGCGCCGCCGCCAACGAGCCGGGCAGGCGGGCCTTGGGCGGCTCGTCGCGCGACAGCTTGCCGATCACGCTTTTGCGGCTGACGCCCAGAGCCACCGGCACCCCCAGCCCGAGCAGCAGGCCGAGGCGCGACAGGATCGCCAGGTTGTGCTCGACCGTCTTGCCGAAGCCGATGCCGGGATCGACGCATAGCCGATGGTCTTTGATCCCGGCTTCGCGGCAGGCCGCCAGCCGCGCCGCCAGCCCGTCCCAGACGTCGAGCGGCGCGCAGGCGTAGACCGGGTCCATCTGCATGGTGCGCGGATCGCCCCGCATGTGCATCAGCACCACCGAGGCCTCGCCGCGCGCCAGCAGGGGCAAGGCGGCGGGATCGGCCAAGGCGCTGACGTCGTTGACGATGCGCGCCCCCGCCGCAAGCGCGGCTTCCATCACGACGGCATGGCGGGTGTCGATCGAGACCACGGCGCCCGTCTCGGCCAGCGCCCGCACCACCGGCTCGACGCGGCGAATCTCTTCTTCGGGCGGCACCGGATCGGCCCCCGGCCGGGTCGATTCGCCGCCCACGTCGACGATGTCGGCGCCCCGCTCCAGCATCATGCGGCCGGCCGCGATGGCGGTGGCGGCGTCGAAGCGGTCGCCGCCATCCGAAAAGCTGTCCGGCGTGCAGTTGACGATGCCCATCACCCGCGGCCGGTCCATGCTCAAGCCGGCGAAGGGCGGGCGCGGCGCGCCGATCCGGTGGATCAGGCGCGAGACATGGCGGGCCACCGCCTCGCCCTGACCGGCCGCCCAGTCGATCACCTCGGGCAACGGGGCCATCGCCTCGATCACGCAATCGGCGCGGCGCAGCATCACCCGGCAGGCGGTGAACAGGGACGGTCCGCCGGCCAGCGGCCACGCCGCCTCGGCGGCCACGGCGGCGCGCGCCCCCGGCCCCGCATCGATGCCGGCCGGGCCGACATAAAGCGGCTCGTCGGCAAAGGAAAAGCCCCGCGGCAAGGCGGGGCTTCCCATGATGCGAAGCGCGGCGGGCATTACGAGCCCGGCTGCGGCTCGAGCCCTCCCGGCGCGGTGCCGCCGCCCGACGAGGGCACCGACGAACGCCGTCCGCCGTCCTTGGGCCGATAGTCCTCGGCGTTGCGAACCACCGGCTCGCCGGCCAGGATGTGGCGGATGTCGTCGCCCGACAGGGTTTCGTATTCCAGCAGCCCCTTGGCCAGTTGGTGAAGCTGTTCCAGGTTGTCGGCCAGGGTCTGGCGCGCGCGCGTGTAGGCGTTGTCGACCACCTTGCGGATTTCCTCGTCGATCACCCGCGCCGTCGCCTCGGACACGTTCTTGTGGGTCGTCACCGAATGGCCGATGAACACCTCCTGGTCGTTCTCGGCATAGGTCAGCGGCCCCAGCACTTCGGACATGCCCCACTCGGTCACCATCCGGCGCGCCATTCCGGTGGCCATCTTGATGTCCGACGAGGCGCCCGTCGTCACCTTCTCCGCGCCGAACACCAGCTCCTCGGCGACCCGACCGCCCATCGCCACGGCGAGGTCGGCCTTCAGCTTGCCGCGCGAGATCGAGATGCGGTCGCCTTCCGGCAGACGCATCACCATGCCCAGGGCGCGACCGCGCGGGATGATGGTGGCCTTGTGGATGGGGTCCGACTCGGCCTCGTTGACCGCCATGATGGCGTGGCCGGCCTCGTGATAGGCCGTCAGGCGCTTTTCTTCCTCGGTCATCACCATCGAGCGGCGCTCGGCGCCCATCATGACCTTGTCCTTGGCCTGCTCGAACTCGGTGTGGGTGACGACTCGCTTGCCGGCGCGGGCCGCCAGCAGGGCCGCCTCGTTGACCAGATTGGCGAGGTCGGCGCCCGAGAAGCCCGGCGTGCCGCGCGCGATGGTGCGGGCGTCGACGTCGGGCGCCAGCGGCACCTTGCGCATGTGGACCTTGAGGATCTTTTCGCGGCCCAGCACGTCGGGATTGGGCACCACGATCTGGCGGTCGAAGCGGCCGGGGCGCAGCAGCGCCGGGTCCAGCACGTCGGGCCGGTTGGTGGCGGCGATCAGGATGACGCCCTCGTTCGATTCGAAGCCGTCCATCTCGACCAGCAACTGGTTGAGCGTCTGTTCGCGCTCGTCGTTGCCGCCGCCCAGCCCGGCGCCGCGATGGCGGCCGACCGCGTCGATTTCGTCGATGAAGATGATGCAGGGCGCGTTCTTCTTGCCCTGCTCGAACATGTCGCGGACCCGCGAGGCGCCGACGCCCACGAACATCTCGACGAAGTCCGAGCCCGAGATGGTGAAGAACGGCACGTTGGCCTCGCCGGCGATGGCGCGGGCCAGCAGCGTCTTGCCGGTGCCCGGCGGGCCGACCAGCAGACAGCCCTTGGGGATTTTGCCGCCCAGGCGCTGGAATTTCTGCGGGTCCTTCAGGAATTCGACGATCTCTTCGAGTTCCTGCTTGGCCTCGTCGATGCCGGCGACGTCTTCGAAGGTGACGCGGCCGGTCTTCTCGGTCAGCAGGCGGGCGCGCGACTTGCCGAAGCCCATCGCCTTGCCGCCGCCGCCTTGCATCTGGCGCATGAAGAAAATCCACACGCCGATCAGCAGCAGCATGGGGAACCAAGACACCACGACGCTCCAGAAGGTCGGCGCCTCGTCATTGGCCGGCACGGCGCTGATGCGGATATTGGCCTCGCGCAGCTTGGTCACGACGTTGGCGTCGGGCGGCGCGTAGGTGCTGAAGGCCCGCCCATCGGAGAAGTGGCCGTGAATCGACTGGCCCTCGATGGTCACGTCCGAAACCTGGCCCCGATCGACGTCGGCGAGGAACTCCGAGAACGCGTAATTGGAGACCCCCCGCTGCGGCGACGAGGTCTGAAACAGGTTGAACAAGGCGACGAGCAAGAGGGCGATGATGACCCACAATG
>JADFZP010000056.1:0-385 GCA_015232485.1 Alphaproteobacteria bacterium | reverse complement strand
TTCCATGGCTAGGCGGACCGCCGCGACCGCGAAGACGGTCACGCTAGAGAGATAGTGCCCAAAGCGATCTAGACAAGATAAGCCGCCTCGGAGGTCAGCGGGCGCGTTGGGCGGAACAGCAGACGGGCGATCGTCACCCCCTCTTCCGAGCGTTTATAGCGCAGGTGCGGCACCGCGGAAACCCCGCGCTCATCCCACAGCGCCGGCAGAGCGGCGCGCAAGCGGGCGACCGGCGCGAGGCGGGCAATCTGGGGTTGAACGGCGGCCACAAGGAGAAACCCTTCGGCGCCCAAGGCGCCCAGGCGGGCCGTGGGGTCCGGCCGACCGGCGAAGGCGGCGCGGAAGCGGCCGTCCCACACCACCTCCTCGCCGGGCCGGGCGGCGA
>JADFZP010000055.1:9483-12299 GCA_015232485.1 Alphaproteobacteria bacterium | reverse complement strand
GCCAGCAGGGACGAGAACTCGACCCTTGTCCAATGGCTGATGGCCAAGTCACCGGGCGGCAGGTCGCGCATGAACGCCGCGATCCTGTCGCTGGTCGCCTCGGGCAAGAGCAGCGGCACGAGGAAGCTGGTATCGAAATAAGCCATCGGCTCGTTTCGCCTCACAGCCCTTCGTCCCGAGCTTCACGCAACAGATCGGCCGAGGGCCGCCGCAATCCCGGCATGGCGGCACGGAACGCGGCCAGGTCGTCAATCCTCAGCGCCTGCTTTGGACGGCCAACGGGGGTGAGATGGGCCACCGGCCGGCCGTGGCGTGTAATGAGCACGTCCTCGCCACTCTCGACCTGATCGAGCAGTTCGCTCAAATGGGCTTTGGCCTGCGCCAGACTGACGGTCACCATCACGGTCCTCGTCCATGGTCACTGAACTGGTCATATCGTAGCACGAGCCCGGCATCGGCGCCCCGCCAATTCCGGATGCCGATCTGGAGTGACGCGCGTCACTTTCCTGTTCGCGTAACAGGCATAGGCTTGTCTCGTTCTCACAGGAACAACGGTCCAAGAAAGGACTGGGCTTCCCAGAAGGAGAAGTAGCCATGAGCAAGAACAGCCCCGCAGCCACCAACGGCAACTCGAAATACCAGGCCGACAATGCCAATCGTTCCGATCAGGCGCCGGTCATTGGTCACGGCAGCCAGCAATTCGCGGTCACCTATACTGGGGCGCCGTTGTCGCTCGTGTTGGATGGTGGCAAGGATGACGACAGTCTCGTCCTGACCCTGTCGGCCACCGACGCGGCGCGCGACGAGGTGCGGTCCGATCTGGCCCGACTGAGCGACTGGGCGGCGGCCGGCGGAAGCTTTGATGCGAGCGGGCTGCATGGCGAGACCCTGGTTCTCGACTCGCTCGGTCTGACGCTGCGCAACATCGAAGCGGTCGAGGTGGTGGTCACCGGCTCGCCCGCGCCGGACGCCTTCCTGTTCACGGTGGGCGCCGATTCGGTGGTCTTCGACATGCTCTCGGCCGATCAGGCGAGCGCCGTGGCGGCGGGCGCCGATCTCTACGACGCGCTGGCCGGCGACGACTTCGTGAAGTTGCCGACCACCTCGGCGAAGGCGCTGGCGATCGGCTGGGACGCCGTGCGGGTGTTTCGCGCGGGCGACGGCGCCGACACGATTTTCGGCGGCAACGACATGTCCGAGACGATCGATGGCGGCGAGGGGGCCGACAATCTGATCGGCGGCTTGTACGCGGCCGACCATCTGATCGGCGGCGGTGGCGACGACCGCCTGACCGGCGGCGCGGGCGCCGACGTGCTGGAAGGCGGCATCGGCAAGGACACGCTGCTGGGCGGCGCGGGCGACGACGCGGTCGATGGCGGCGAGGGTGACGACAATCTGTCCGGCTGGGAAGGCGACGACGTCGTCGACGGCGGCGCCGGGTTGGACTACCTCACCGGCAATTCCGGCAACGACACCCTGAATGGCGGCGAGGGAAACGACACGCTGTTCGGCAACGATGGCGACGACCTGATGGTCGGCGGGGCGGGCAACGACTATATCAACGCCGACATCGGCGCCGACACCCTCGATGGCGGAGCGGGCGCCGACTACCTTCAGGGGGCCGGTGGCGACGACCTGATCGTGGTCCGCATCGGCGACATTCAGGCGGGCGAGACCGACACCGCGATCGGCGGCGCCGATTTCGACACCCTGCGTCTCGACTTCGCCGACCAAGCCCAGTACAGCGCGTTCGCCAGCGATATCCAGGCTTTCGAGACCGCGCTGGCCGCGGCATCGGCCGGTTCGTTCGTCTCCAACGCGGCGCTCGGCGTCAAGATCTTGGATATCGAGGCGATCGACATCCGTGTCGCCGGACAGGCTGCCTCTTACCTTCTCGTCTGATAGGATGGTCGCGGCGCGTCCGGCGCGCCGCGCCGTCACCGTGATTCATGGGACCAAGAATGATTGACACATGGTTGCCACTCTTCGGGGGGTTTGTCTTATTGATCGCTGGCGGGGACCTCCTGGTGCGCGGCGCTGTTCAAATCGCAAGTCGGCTCGGGGTTTCGCCGCTGGTTATCGGTCTTACGCTCGTTGGCTTCGGTACCTCCGCGCCAGAACTCGTGACCTCGGTCCAGGCGGCGCTGATCGGATCGCCCGGCATCGCCTTCGGCAACATCGTGGGATCGAACATCGCCAATGTCCTTCTGATCGTCGGCACGTCCGCGATGTTCTATCCGATCGTGGTGACCTCCTCGGCGCTCAGGCGCGATGGGGCCGTGATGGTCGCGGTCGCGGTCGTCTTCGCGGGGCTCGCTGGCGTCATGCCGTTGGAGCGCTGGCTGGGGGCGGTCTTCGTCCTCGCGCTCGCCACCTACGTCTACGTGGCCTTTCGGCAGGAGCGTCAGGTCCAGACCGTCGCCGATCACGGTGCCGTCTACGACAAGGGTGCCGCGCTTGAGGCCGCTGATCCCGGCACCGTACCCGGCATCGACAAAAAGGGGTCGATTCTCCCGCCGATCCTGATCACGGTGGGCGGTCTGGCGCTCGTGGGCGCTCGGCGGCACGTTCCTCGTCGATGGAGCGGTCAAGATCGCCCAGTCCTTCGGCATCTCGGAGGCGGTGATCGGCCTGACCATCGTCGCGATTGGCACCTCGCTGCCGGAATTCGTGACGTCCGTCCTCGCGGCGATCCGTCGTCAGGGAGACGTCGCCTTCGGTAACATCGTCGGCTCGAACATATACAACATCCTGGGTATCGGCGGCGCCACGGCCCTGATCGCGCCCGGCGAAGTCCCGGCCGAGATCGCCAGATT
>JADFZP010000055.1:7310-9383 GCA_015232485.1 Alphaproteobacteria bacterium | reverse complement strand
GGCGTTTCGGTGCTGCTGGTCGTTTTCGCCTGGACCGGCCTTAGGATCGCCCGGTGGGAGGGCGCGGCCCTGCTGCTCGGATATCTGGCTTACCTCTTTGTGCTCTGGCCCTGATTTCGGGTGCATTTGATTATTCCGGATCAGCCATCCCCCGCCGGAAGACAACCGAGCACCAGTCGCATCAGGTCGGCCTGACCTTTGGCTCCCGTCTTGGCGTAGACCCGCTTCAGCGTGGTGCGGAAGCTGTCGGCCGTGTAGTCGATCGATTCCGCCGCGTCCTTGATGTCGACATGCCGGCAGAGGCCGACCGCCACCTTGGCCTCGGCCATGGTGAGGTCGAGGAGTTTTCCGACATGGCCGGGGTTGAGGGCGGCGGCCCGGTCGGGGTCGTTGACCATCACGGCGGAAACCACCTTTTTCGCGCCGAGGTTCAGGCCGCGCAGCGGCGCGACCGAGATCGTATAGAATCCACCTTGGCCCTCGCGGGCGATCCGGAGATGGCCACCGGCGGCCTGCCCACTCCCGCGCGTCGTGTCGGCGCAGCCGGCGATCAGGCGACGCAGTTCTTGGGCTTGCTCGGGGCACGCCACCGCGAGCTTCCCGCCCTCCACGACAAGGCCGTCGGCGCGGGCGAGGATCTTCTGGCCGCGCAGATTCGCTTCGACCGGTCGCCCGTCCTCGTCGACCAGGACGACGCCGGCCGCCAAGGAATTGATCAATTGGCCGAGCGCGCTGGCCCGGTCTCGGCTGGCTTCAAGCGTGGTGTGCAGTTCCACGGCCCGGTGGACGTGGCGAAAAATCAGCGACGCGGTCTGGCGTTCGTCCTCGGTGAAGGCGCCACGCTCGCGAGACCGCATGGCGCTGGGCAGCATGGTGGCGCCCAGGAAGGTCCGGTAATGCGCCCCCATCATGTGAAATACGTCGTAGCGAACCATGAATTCGCGGTAGTAACGGGTGGCCTCGATGTCCGCATCCGACATGATGTCGCTTGTGAAAACAACATCCCCCGGCGGTCGAGAATAGAATGGACCGGAGACGAAATCGTATTTGTAATATTCGTTGGCTATCTCGGCGAGATAAGGTCTCGTCCGAGGGCATCCCCCTAGGACTTGGTAGCCGCCGCTTCGGGAATCGAAGCCTATGACCGACATTCCAGACTTGAAGGATTCGCCGATGGCGACCGCCAACGGGTCCCAGGCCTCGGGGCGCCCGACCGCGCCATAGATCAACTCGATCAGATCGAGGACGGAGCGATCGGCCGTGGTCATCGAGACTCGCCAACAAAAAACCGCAACCGACACCTCGCCTTTTCACTGCGGCATTAGCGTTTTGATGGCGAAGTAAAACACTTATATTCATCCTGTCAAGTAAGCGCCGACGCCCAACAGGGCTTCGACGCGACGCCCCACCGGCTTCCGGTGTCGGGATAATTTCGCCGCCGCTCCCAATTGGGAGGTGAATCCCGGACGTCCCCGAACCACTGTGGCCGATCATCGATCTGGCGCCCCAGCCGCGACAAGTAGAGGGATTTGAAACGATGCGTCACCTTTTGATCGCGCTGGCGGTCATCGCCACGATGATCGCGCCCGCCCATGCCCAGACGGTTCCTCAATCGCGATTGCTCGGAATAGAGTTCGAGGACCAGCCAGTCACGGTGCCCGATCAGGAGGGGCAGATCCGCGGCGGTCTTGACCGGATCTCCAACAGGATCGGCCATCCCTGCGTCCATTACGAATCTCTGGGATGGAAGCTGGAAAGGTCCGATCAGGCGCGGGTCGACGCGATCCACGCCGGCTTCATGCGGGCTTTGAACGAGGATGGCTGGACGGTCACCCCGGTCCCCGCGCCGGCCGGTCGAGCCGGCCAGGTGTTTCGGGTTGAACAGGATGGGCGGACGGTGTTGGCCCTCTGGATCATCAGGCGGAATGTCCTGGGTCTGGTCATGTGTTCCTCGTCCGAGCCGGCGGCGAAGCCCGGTGGCCTGACCCTGCCACCCCTCACGCTCCCCCCGGTGGACACGCCCGAGCCGCCCGTCCGGCCAGCCGCCACGCCGGAGACGGCTCCGGCTCCGGC
>JADFZP010000055.1:0-7210 GCA_015232485.1 Alphaproteobacteria bacterium | reverse complement strand
TTCCGGGCAAGCGCGGCCGGGGGTGCTGTCCGGTCGGATCACCAACCGCGGCGGCAAGCCGATCGACCAGAGCGGCGTTCGGCTCCAGGTCCGCTTGAGTGGCAAATCGCTCGAGGACACCGGCGCCATCGCCACCTTCAATCCGAAGGTCGACGCCAACGGCGTCTGGCGCCAGGAGGTTCCGCCGGGCATCTACCGGATCGAGGCCGAGGCCTTGCTGACCTACAACCGGAAGGGCTTCCGCTTCGATCTGTGGCCGACCGACGACCAGCCCCAGGACACCGAGTTCGATTCCCGTCGCGGGGCGGTGCGCGACTTCGTCTGGAAGCTCAGCGGAATGGAGCCGGGCGAGATCAGTCCCGACAATCCGCTTTACCACTACGGCTCCCGCGCCTTGGTGCATTGGGTCGAACTCGGTCCCAAGACGTATCCCTACGAGACCAAGGTGCGTTGGACGTTCAAGCCGCGCGGCCCGATGGTGGATGGGCTGCCCGGCCACACGGTGGTCAGGGACTTGACGATCCGCGACAGCGCGATCCTCGACCTGCCGACCGGGCCCTACACCGTGAGCGCCGAGATATTGGGGCCGCACGGCTCCCAGCGTGTGAAATTCGTCAAGCACTCCTGCAATCCCTGCGCCGAGGTGATGGACAGCGTCGATATCGATTTCGAGTCGGACATTCCCTTCCGCACCGCGGCGCCATGGCTCAACGCGATCAACAGCACGACGCGCTGATCCATGCCCTGGGGAATTACGGTGGCGGCGCCGGACCGCGCGCCATCGCCCCGAGCGCGGCGACCGCCGCCTCGATCCGCGGCGTCCAGGCCGACGCGCTCAATCTCAGGCAGTTGCGGTAGTCGTCTCCGACGGTGAACAGCGGTCCCGGCACCACGGCGATGCCGGCCCCCAGCGCTTCCGCATACAGGTCGAGGGAGTCGACCCCGGCGGGCATCTCGACCCACAGGACCGAGCCGCCGGCCGGCTGACTGATCCGGGTTCCCGGAGGGAAGTGTCGCGCCACCGCCGCCCGCATCCGCGCCGCCTGGGCGGCATAGACGCGCCGCAACCCGCGCAGGTGACGATCGTAGCCCCCGGTGGCGAGGAATTCGGCGACCGCCAGTTGGGTCGGCGACGGGGTGGCGATGTTGGTGAGGGCCTTGAGGGCCTCGACCTCGGCCTGGAAACGGCCGGCGACGATCCATCCCACCCGGTATCCCGGTGCCAGGGTCTTGGACACCGACGCGCAATGGAGCACCAGGCCGGCGCGATCATAGGCCTTGGCCGAGGTCGGACGGCCGGCCGAAAACCCCAGCTCGGCGTAGACGTCGTCCTCGATCAACGGAATCCCGTCGGCGGCCAGCAACTCGACCAGCCGCCGCTTGTTGGCGTCGGGCATCACGCAGCCCAGCGGATTGTCGAAATTGAGGATGGCCACCACGGCCCTGACCGGCGCGTGGCGAAGGGCGAAGCGCAGAACGTCGAGATCGAGGCCCTCGCCCGGGTGCGTGGGGATTTCCACCAGCTTGAGGCCCAACTGCCGAATGGCGTTGAGGAAGGTGTAATAGACCGGCGAGCCGATCGCCACCGCGTCCCCCGGCCGGCAGGTCGCCCGCAAGGCCAGGGTTACCGCTTCGACGCAGCCGCAGGTGACGGTGATCTCCTCGGGCGTCACCGAACACCCCGCGGTCAGGAGGCGCCGGGATATTTGCTGGCGCAGATGCTTGCTGCCGCGCGGCGAGCCGTAGGACGTGCTCTCCACCGGGCGCTTCCTGACCTCGGCGGCCAGCAGGGCGTTCAGCTTGCGATGCGGCAGCAAGGCCGAATTGGGAGCCCCGGTCGCCAGCGGGACCAGCGACGGATCGGACAGGCGGCGGATGATCGCCATCGCCCCGGCGGCGATCGCCACCTCCTTGGCCGACACCTCGTCCGGGGCGCCGGCGCGCCTCCGCCACCAGCGGCGCGGCCTCGAAGGGAAGAACGTAGAACCCCGATTGCGGCCTGGCCTCGACCAAACCCCGGTCCTCAAGCCGCACATAGGCGGCGGCCACCGTGTTGACGCTGACCCGCAGGCGGTCGCTCATCGCCCGGATCGACGGGATGCGCTCGCCGCAGCGGAACGTCCCCCCGGTGATCATGTGCGCGATCTTGTCGACGACCGCCTCGTAGAGATAAGGCTCGCCGGCGACGCGGCGACGTTGCGATTGCACGGTGCGACCCTCCCGGTCCTCATTGTGCATCGTTCCGGCCATTGGGGACAGGGTCAGTTCCGCCGACGACGGAAGGATACAGTTGGGTGGTGGACGGTGACTGTTCGCTCCAATTTCCGCCGGTCCGCGTCTTTCCGCGCAAGCCCCCGGCGGGCAAGATGGTCCCCATTCCGCAACCACAGGATCGGAGCCTCCGATGGACGACACTCTTTCCGGCTACGCCTACGGCGACCCCTCGCTGCCGCCTTCGCCGGTGACGATCGAGGACCTGGCGCGGCTGAAGCAGGCGGTCGGCCTTGATGACGAGGACATGGCGGCGCTGCGCCGCGCCGGCCGGATCCTGTCCCCCCGCGCCGACGTGGTCGTCGACTCCTGGCGGCAGGCGGTCGCCGCCGTTCCCCATCTCCTCGCCGCCTACGCCTCGGCCGAGGGGGTGATCGACGACCGGTACCGGGTCAGGGTCAGGGAGCGCTTCAAGCGCTGGATCGACGACCTGTGCTTCCGCCCGTGGGACCAGCCCTGGCTCGATTATCAGCACGAGATCGGCGCCCGCCATACGCATCTCGCCAAGAACAAGGCCGACGCGGCGGCGGCGGTCGGCCATATCCCGCTCCGCTACCTGATCGCCTTCACCGCCGTGGTCAATGACCGGGTCAAGCCGTTCCTCGTCGAGAGCGGGGCGGCGGCCGAGGAGGTCGAGGCCATGCATCGCGCCTGGTGCAAGGCGGCGCTGCTGTCGGTCACCCTGTGGACTCGCCCCTATGTGGCGGACTCGGCCTGGTGACCGGCTCGCCTTCGCGGCGATCCGTCGTCTCGCCAAGCACCTCGCGGGCCGCTTGGTCCCAGTGCTGGAGGGCGCGGCCTTCGGGCCGGCCCTCCTGTTCCCACAACTCATAAGCGCGCTGGCGGATGCGGTCTTCAAGCTCGTCCATGCCGTCGACTCCTCGGTTCCGGTGGGAGAACGGCGGCGTGGCCGAGGGTGTTCCGGGGCTCAATCGGCGAACTGAGACAATCCTAAGACGCTTCGGCCCTTCCATACCTTATGAAGAACATCTAATATATCGGTCAGAGGCGGGCATTGCGGTCCGCCGACAAAAAAGTCGACCTCCCGCCAGGGGGGAGAGGGGGAACATCATGGCGATTGCCAGATCCGTCGTCGTGGGACTGCTGTTGGCGGTCCTGTCGCTGCCGTTCGCCGCGACGGCGATGGCCGAGAATCAGGCGGCGGTCGACGTCGAGCAACCGCCGCCGCTCGACAATGCCCGGTGCCTGCGCTGCCACGCCGACCATGACGAGAAGTTCGTGGTGCGGCCGGACGGCAGCCGTCACGAAATCTTCATCGACAAGACGGTCATCGAGCGCAGCGTCCACGCCAAGGTGTCGTGCGTGGGATGTCACAGCGACATAGCCAAGCTGCCCCACGACAAGCCGCTTTCGATGAGCATCGGCTGCGTCTCGTGCCACGCGACGGAGTGGGAGAAGCTGAAGGGCACCCCGGATGCCGGGCGGAGTCGCCTGGCCAAGGTGGCCGAACAGTCGGACCTCTATCTTCACTCGGTCCACGCCAAGCCCGCCGCCACCAACCAGTCGCGGGTCGCCGCCGCCTGCCACGACTGCCACGAGGGGCACAATGTCGGCGCCCCCGACGCGGCCCAGCGCGCCGAACACCGCCTGAAGAATCCCGAGGTGTGCGGCACCTGCCACGAGAAGCAGAAGCGGGACTATCTGGCCTCGGTCCATGGCAAGGCGATCACCGAGAAGAAGGACGCCAAGTCGGCGGTCTGCTCGGACTGCCACACGCCCCACGACATCGGCCAGCCCAAATCGGACCCCGCCAAGCTGCGGCTGGCCGAGAATTGCGGCTCGTGCCACAAGGACGCCCAGCGGACCTATCTGGGAACCTATCACGGTCAAGTCACCCGGCTGGGCTACACCAACGCCGCCAAGTGCTTCGACTGCCATGGCGGCCACGGCATCGCCAAGGACGACGACCCCACCTCGAAAGTCCACGCCGACAACCGGCTGAAGACCTGCAATTCGTGCCACGAAGATGCCGGGGTGGGCTTCGCGAGCTTTCTGGCCCATGGCGATCCCGACGACTTCGCCAAATATCCCGTGCTGTACTTGGCCAAGCTGTTCATGCAGGTTCTGGTCATCGGCGTGATGGCGCTGTTCTGGGGCCATGTGCTGCTGTGGCTGTACCGCGAGTTGATGGACCGGCGCCAGGGCATCGGCCATTTCGAGAACCTGGACCAGCCGGAAACCGTCTATGTCCGCCGCTTCGACGCGACGTGGCGCTGGATTCACATGCTGTTCGCGATCAGCACCATGGTTCTGGCGCTGACCGGCACCAGCCTCTTGTTCGCCCACACCGACTGGGCCAAGGCGGTGGTCGACTTCATCGGCGGCCCGCGTGTCGAGGCGATCATCCACCGCGTCGCGGCGGTCACCTGGATATCCATCTTCTTCTTCCATCTCTGGGTCGCGGGCGCCAACATCTGGCGCAACCGCGCCAGCTTCAAATGGTTCGGCAGCCGGTCCCTGCTGCCCAACTGGAAGGACCTGCGCGATGTGATCGGCATGTTCCGCTGGTTCTTCGGCCTCAGCCCGCGGCCGGAATTCGACCGCTGGACGTACTGGCAGAAGTTCGATTACTGGGCGCCGTTCTGGGGCGCCATGATCATCGGCGTGTCCGGTCTGATCATGTTCTTCCCCAACTTCACCAGCCATCTGGTGCCCGGATGGGTGTTCAACGTGGCGACGCTGGTGCATGCCGAAGAGGCGCTGCTGGCCACCGTGTTCCTGAACACGGTGCACTTCTTCAACGTCCATTTCCGGCCCAGCCGCTTCCCGATGAGCACCACCATCTTCACGGGCGCCATTCCTCTGGACGAGTACAAGCACGACCACCGCATCGAGTACGAGCGAATGGTGGCCAGCGGCGAGTTGGACAAGCACTTGGTGAAGCGCATCTCGCGGCGCGTGGACATGCTGTCCAGCTTCGTGGCGACCGTGCTCATCGTCAGCGGCCTGACGCTGCTGACGCTGGTGCTGGTCGGCCGCGCCACGATGCATTGAGGGAGGAGAGGATGCGCAACGTTCTGATGACCGCGATCCTGACCGGCGCGTTGTCCGGTCCGGCCCTCGCCCAGACCAATATCGAGACGCTGGCCCGCACCTGCAACGGCTGCCACGGCCTGGGCGGGGTCAGCGTCGGATCGTCGATGCCCTCGATCGGCGGACTGCCCAGGGCTTACCTGGCCCGCGTGATGAAGGAGTGGAAATACGGCCAACGCGCCGCAGTCACCATGAACCGCATCGTGCGGGGGTTCAGCGATGACGAGATCGACGCGCTGGCCACTTGGTTCGCCGCCCAGCCCTGGACGCCCGTGCCCCAGCAGGCCCCGGCCGAGCTGCTGGCCCTGGGCAAGCGGGCGGTCTGGACCACCTGCACCGACTGCCACGGCATGACCGGCGGCGATCCCGACCGGGACGCCCCGCCGCTCGACGGGCAATGGTCCAAATACATGGAACTCGAGCTTGAGAAGTACCGCAGCCCCGATCTCGCCATGCCCCATCGCCAGATGGGCAAGGCGGTCGACGAGGTGAAGCCCGAGGACGCCTCGGCCGCCGTCCATTGGTTCGGCGCTCAGAAAAGATAGGGGGAAGTTATGCAGTCTCTCGATCGCCGCGCCTTCCTCACGATGATCTCGGCCGCCGGCGGCGCGGCCCTGCTATCCGTCCCCAAGGCCCGCGCCGACGGCACCAAGGCCAGGGTGGTGGTGGTGGGCGGCGGCTTCGGCGGCGCCACCGCCGCCCGTTATCTGCGCTTGCTCGACCCATCCATCCAGGTCACCCTGATCGAGCGCGAGAAGGTTTACACGTCGTGCCCGCTCTCGAACGAGGTGATTTCGGGAGTGCGCGACATGGCCACGCTGCAAACCGGCTACGACCGGCTGGCGGCGCGCGGGGTCGCGGTGGTTCACGACGAGGTCACCGCCATCGACCCGGTCGCCAAGTCGGTGACCACGGCCGGCGGCATGCGCGTCGACTATGACGCGCTGATCGTGTCGCCCGGCATCCGCTTCGACTTCTCGACCATCGCCGGACTGACCCCCGAATTGTCCGACACCCGACTGCCGCACGCTTGGAAGGCCGGACCGCAGACGGCGCTGCTGCGCAGCCAGCTCGAGGCGATGCCCGATGGCGGCCGCTTCATCATCGTGGTTCCCAAGGGGCCGTTCCGCTGCCCGCCCGGTCCCTACGAGCGGGCCGCCCAGGTGGCCATGTATTGTCAGCACCACGGCAAGCCCCGCGCCAAGGTGCTGATTCTCGATACCAACGAGACCTTCTCCAAACGGGGCCTGTTCGAGCAGGCCTGGAAAGAGCTGTATGGCTATGGGCCGGGCGGCATGATCGAATGGATGCCGGTCAGCGCCAACGGGCCGGTCTCGGAAGTGATCCCCGATACCCTGACCTGCAAGACCGATTTCGAGGATTTCACGGGCGACGTGGTCAACATCATTCCGCCGCACCGCGCCGCGCCGATCGCCGCCGACACCGGTCTGACCAACGCCGCCGGATGGTGCCCGGTCAAACCCGAGACCATGGAATCCACACTGCACAAGGACATTTACGTGATCGGCGACGCCTGCGTCGGCGGCGACGTGGCGGGCGGCAACGCCTTTCCCAAATCGGCGCACATGGCCAATTCCCAGGCCAAGGTGGTGGCCGCCAGCTTGGTGGCCCGGTTCAACGGCCGGGCCGCGCCCGAGCCGATCTACACCAACACCTGCTACAGCGTGGTGGCCCACGACTGGGGCTTCTCGGTGGTGCATCTGTACCGGGTGGACGGCGGCCAGTGGGTCTATGTCAAGCAGGGCAGCGGCATCTCGCCGGTGACCTTCGGCACCCCGGCCGATCCCAAGCCGGTTCCCCGCGTCTACCGCAAGATGGAGGCCGAATACGCCGATGGCTGGCTTCGCAACCTGATGGCCGATTC
>JADFZP010000054.1 GCA_015232485.1 Alphaproteobacteria bacterium | reverse complement strand
GCCATGACGGAAAAGGGGACAAAAGTGAACCTTTTGTTGGCGTCAGTGCACTAGGATCAGCCGCGCGACAGGTCGCCGAACATCTCGTTGGCTTGGCGCGTCGCCAGGGTGGTGAGGCGCAGTTTGGCGATGTCGGCGGGGGCTTGGTCGTGGATGCGCGCCATGGCGTTGGCGACGTGGGGCGATGGGCGCCCGGCGGTGCCCAGGTGGCGCGCCACCATATGCAGCATCAGGCGTTGGGCGAAGGGTTCGGTCACCTCGCGGCCGATGCCCATGTCCTGTTCCATGCGCGCGACCAGGAAATCGACCGAGCGGCGCATGTGCAGCGAGAAATCGTCACGGAAGAAGATCGCCGGCCACACCGAGCCGCCCGAGCGGGTCTCGTGGAAGCCGCGCAGGCAGAACAGTTCGTCGAAGATGCGGCCCTTGCCGCGTAGGGCCAAGTCCATGCTGACCGCGAACTGGGCGGCCCAGCCGCCGATCTTCGCCGCCACCACGCCGTCCATCGCCGCCAGATAGACGTCGCGGCGGCACACGGCGAAGAATTGGTGCGAATACTCGCCCTCCATGCGGCGCAGCCGGTCGAAGCCGCGCTCCTCGTCATAGCCGAAGCGGGCCACGCCCTGGACGCCGACCTCGTCCTCGGAGATGGTCGAGAAGATGTAGGCGCCGTCCGCCAGCGCGTAGTCGGGATGGTCGCGCAGGAAGGTCACGCAGGTCTCGACCACGTTCGCGGCGTAGATGTCGTCGTCGCAGTTCAGCAACACGAATTCGGATTTGGCTTCGCGCACGCCCGAGGCGATGTCGACGAAGAAGCCCTGCACCGGCTCGTCGCCCGGCGCCTTGGCCATCGGCAGATGGCGGATGGTCATCTCGGGGAAGGCTTCGATGACCGACAGGGTCTCGGCCATCCGGCGCTCGTCCGAGGCGTCGGCCACCAGGATGGTGCCGGCGAAGCCCTGGGCGCGCCAGGACAGCAGGGTGCGCGCCACGAACCAGGGCCGGTTGCGGGTGGGCAGGACGATGCTGAGCAGGGCGCCGTCGTCGATCATCATCGGACCAGCCCCCGTTCGGCGAAGAAGGCGGCGAAGCGTTCGGCGACGTGAGCCCGCGCCGCCGGGCCGACATGCTGGTGACAGCCGATCGAGAACCCGCCATCCATCACCCGGTCGGAGTGGCGCAAGTCGCCCGCCACCCGATGCGGATGGGGTGCCAGGCCGGGCTGGCGCGCCACGTTGCCGCAGATGATCGGCCGGGTCTCGACACCCCCCGCCTCGAGATGGGCGCGCAAGCCGCCGACCCGGAACGGCGCCGTCTCGGCGACCTGGACCGCGAAGGTCATCCAGGAATGGAAGCCGCCTTCGGTCTCGTCCTGGAAGGACAGGAATTCGGCGAAGGGCGACAGCGCGTCGCGGTACCAAGCCGCCAAGGCGCGGCGGAAGGCGACGAAGCCGTCCAGCTTGGGCAACTGCACCTGGCCGATGGCGCCCTGCAACTCGGTGGGGCGCAGATTGTAGCCCAGATTGACGAACAGGAAGCGCGGGTCGATGTCGGGATGGCGGTCGTACCAGGGCTTGGGATCCTCGACCTCGCGCACCCAGCCATGGGCGCGCAGGATGCGCATGGTCTCGGCCAGATCGAAGTCGTCGGTCAGGCAGACGCCGCCTTCCAGCGTGGTGATGTGGTGCGAGTAATAGGTGCTGAAGGTGCCGACCCGGCCGAAGCGGCCGACCGCCGTGCCGCGGAACGAGGCGCCCAGGGCCTCGCAGCAATCCTCGATCAGGATCAGGCCGCGGCGTCGGCAAATCTCGGTCAGGACGTCCATGCGGCAGGGATTGCCGTAGACATGGACCGGCATCAGGCCACGCGTCTTGGGGCCGATGGCCCGCTCGACCGCCTCGGGATCGATGTTGAGGGTGCGCGGCTCGATATCGACCACCACCGGCACCAGCCCCAACTGGATCAGCGGCCAGACGGTGGTCGACCACGACAGGGCCGGCACGATCACCTCGTCGCCGGGCCGCAGGCCGTCGCGGGTCTCGTGGTTGGCGACCGCCGCGACCGCCAGCAGATTGGCCGACGAGCCCGAATTGACCATGGTGCCGTGCGCGGCGCCGTGATGGTTTTTGAACTGGGCCTCGAAGGCCAGCACCTTGGCGCCCATGGTGACCCGCGTCTCCATCAGGCAGTCGAGCGCCGCCATCACCTCGTCGGGGCCGAAGGTCGGCTCATGCAGCCGCACCTTGGGGGCGCTTGGATCGAAGGCGAAGTCGTTGCGGGCGATCCAGCCGGCCTCGACGGCGGCGCGTAGGGAGTCGGTCAAGTCAGCATCTCTTTCACGGCGGCTGCGATCCGCTCGGGGGTGGGCGTGCCGTTCTCCAGATGGCGCGAGGCCCCCGGCGAGCGGTCGGCCATGCCAAGCGCCCGCACCCGCGCCCCCGTGGCGTCCATCAATTCATAGGCGATCGAGCGGGCCGCGCCGGCCACCTCGTAGGCGGAGTCGAGCATCAGGCCCTTGCCGGTGCGGCGCAGCGGCGCCAGGGTGCGCTCGGACAATTCGAAGGGCTTCAGCCACAGCACGTTGACCAGATCGCAGACGATGCCTTGCTCGGCCAGCATCCGCACCGCCTCGCGCGCCGTGAAGCGGGCGGCCGAGGCGGCGTAAATCGTGAACACCGAGCGGTCCGAGACGATGTCGGGCAGTTCCTCGGCGCTGCGGAAACAACGGCGATGCTCGCTGACGAACAGCGGATCGTCGTGGGTCATGTACCAGTCCCAGATTTGCCGATACTCGCCGGGCGTCATCGGCGCGCAGACCGGCAGGCCGGGCATGTGCATGAAGATGCTGTGATAACAGTTGCTGTGGACCGGCCCCAGCCCGTTGCCCTCGTCGGCGATGGCGCGCACGAAGACCGGGCAGGAATAGCCCCAGATCTCCTTGCACTTGGCCGCGTAATTGACGATCGGGCTGGAGTTCAGCCACAGGAAGCTTTGATAGCGGATCACGAAGATCGGCCGCCGGCCGGCCACCGCCATGCCGACCGCCATGCCGGCGCCGGCCACGTCGGTCATCGGCAATTCGATCAGGCCCTCGGTCTGCGCCGGGATGGTGTTCTGAATCCAGCCCACCGCCGACAGGCACTGGCCCAGCACGACCCCGTCGTTCTCGGCGATGTGGCCGCGGATTATTTCGCGGATCGTGTCCGCAACCGTGAGGTCCATAGCTCTTCCACGCCTTTCTCGGTTTCGCTCTCGATCGCCGCCGCCTTGTCGGCGAGGCCCAATTCGGCCAGCGTCTCCCTGACCAGGGCGAAGCGGTCCCAATCGGCGTTGTCGTCGCTGCCCGTGCCGACATGCCAAAGCCCCCGGCAGGTGCGGACGTTCATCACCGCCGGCAGGCGGTCGGACAGGGTCTCGGCCCAATGGGCGACCAGCCAGGGATCGTCGGCGATGTCCACCGCCTCGATGCCGAAGCCGCGCGCCACGTCGGCCAGCAGCCATTCGCGGCGGTCGCGGGTGGGGGTGAGCACCGACAGGTCGTTGTCCTCGCAGACGAACAGGATCGGCAGCTTGCGGCTGGCGGCCATGCCCAAGGTGGCGAGCACGTAATCCTCTTCGGCGGCGCCATCGCCGAACACGCTGACCACCCGCTCGCCGGGGCGCGCCATGGCGATGCCCGCCGCCACCGGCACCTGATCGCCGATCAGTCCGATATGGCCGACGATGCGCCGCTCGATGTCATGGATCGGCGGCGATCCACCCATGCCGCCGCAGCAGCCGGTGGGCAGGCCGAGCAGTTCGTCGACCAGGGGCTCGCGCCGGCCGTCGAACGCCAGATAGAACGAGTGTCCGCGGTGCTGGCCCAGCAGCCACGAGCCCCTCATCGCCATCGACACGCCGGCCGCCACCGATTCCTGGCCGACCGAGAGATAGATCAGGGTGTCGACGTCCTTCTCGATTTGGCCCCGGCGCACCCGCAGGTCGAAGTGGCGGATCTCGCACAGCCGGCGGAACAGTTCCAGCGTGCGCGCCTCGGGCCAAGTGGCGGCCAAGCCGGGAATGGCGCCCAGATCGGGCCGGCGCAAGTCTCGAGACATCATGCTGCGATCTTCCCTGCCGTCATCCCCGTGCCGGGGCGAATCGTTTAAGCAAGTTGGCGACATCGTCGTCAACGATCATCTTCTTCTTGGCCGCCAGATCCTTGAAGGCCTCATGAAACGCCTCGAAGGTCTGGTCGTCGAGCGTCACGCCCAGCGACTGGGCCTTGGTCATCAATGCGTGGCGGCCCGACAGCTTGCCCAGGTCCAGCCGGAAGGCTCCGGCGCCGACGCTTTCGGGGCTGATGATCTGATAGGTCAGGGCGTTGCATAGCATGCCGTGCTGGTGGATGCCCGATTCGTGGCGGAAGGCGTTGCCGCCGACGATCGCCTTGTTGGGCGCCACCGCCATGCCGGCCAGACGCTCGACCAGGCGGCTGGTCTCGACGATGTGGCGGGTGTCGATGTCGGCCTCGGCGCCCCATTGGCCGGGGCGGGTCTTCAGCGCCATCACCACCTCTTCGAAGGGGGCGTTGCCGGCCCGCTCGCCGATGCCGTTGATGGTGCATTCGGCCTGTCCGGCCCCGGCGGCGATGCCGGCCAGGGTGTTGGCGGTGGCGAGGCCCAGATCGTCGTGGCAGTGGGTGGCGATCACCGCGTCCTTGGCGCCGGGCACGTTGTCGAGCACCGCCTTGACCAGCGCGCCATATTCATGGGGCGCGGCGTAGCCCACCGTGTCGGGGATTTCGAGCGTGCGGGCGCCGGCCTCCAGCGCCGCCGCGAACACCTGGAACAGGAAGGCGGGATCGCTGCGGGTGGCGTCCTCGGCGGCGAATTCGACGTCTTCGACCAAGCTACGGGCGTGGGCCACCGACTCGCGGGTGCGCGCCAGGCATTCCTCGCGGCTGATCTTCAGCTTGTGTTCGAGATGCAGGTCCGAGGTCGCCAGCACCACCTGGATGCGCGGCCTGAGCGCCGGCCGCAGCGCCTGATGGGCGGCGTCGATGTCCTTGTGGTGGGCGCGCGCCATCGAGCAGATCACCGGGGCGCCGGGCTGGCCGCCCAGCTCGCGGGCGATCAGGTTGACGCCCTTCCAATCCGAGTCGGACGCCACCGCGAAGCCGGCCTCGATGATCGGCAGGCCCATCCGCACCAGTTGGCGGGCGATCTCCAGCTTCTCCTCGGGGAAGAAATTGACGCCCGGCGACTGTTCTCCGTCGCGCAGGGTGATGTCGTTGAACAGGATCTTGCGCATGGCGTGACTCCTTCACGCGGCGGTGACGAGGGACTCGGCGAAGGCGACCAGCCGTCGGGTGCCCTCCAGCACGTCGTCCAGCCGGCCGCAGGTGGCGATGCGGACGTGACGATCCCAGGCGCGGCCGAAGCTGCGGCCCGGCGTCACCGCCGTGTGGTGCTCGTCGAGCAGGCGGTGGGCGAATTCCATGTCGTCCAGCCCGGTGGCGCCGATGTCGACCAGGAAATAGAAGCCGGCATGCGGCACGACGTGGCGCAGCACGGCCGAGCGGCTTAGTTCCTCGTCGCATAGGGTGGTGGCGTGGGCGCAGCGCGACCGCACCCCGGCGGTGTAGCGGTCCAGGCGGCGCAGGCCGGCGGCGCAGCCCATCTGGGTGAAGATCGGCAGGCACGAGATCAGGGTCGAGGTGGACAGCGAGACCTTGCCGATCACCTCGGCGTCGCCCACCGCGAAGCCGGTGCGGAAGCCGGGCACCGAGAACATCTTCGAGAACGAGCCGATCACCAGGACGTGGCGCAGATCGAGGCCGGCCAGACTGAAGAAGGGCCGGGCGAACGACACCTCGGCATAGGTCTCGTCGCTCATCAGCCAGATGCCGCGCCGTTCGCATTCGCGGGCCAGGCGCTCCAGCGGCTCGCGGCGGTAGACCGCCCCGGTGGGATTGTTGGCCGAGTTGACGATGATGGCGCGCGGGCGGGCGGCCAGCGCGGTGTCGATCGCGTCGTCGGTCAGTTCGAAATCGTGCGCCGCGTCCAGACCGACGTCGATGGTTTCCAGGCCGACGTAATCGGCCGCCGCCCAATAGGTGGGAAAGGCCGGGCTGAACAGCGCCACGCGATCGCCCGGATCGCAGGTCAGTTCCAGGAATTGGGTGATCAGCAGATTGGCCGGGCTGATCGCGACGTTGTCCTCGGTCAGGGCGCGGCCGGTCGATGCCTTGAAATAGGACGCCACGCCCTGGCGCAGCACCGGCAGGCCGGCCGAGTAGGTGTAGCCGACATGGCGATGGGTCAGCGCGTCGACCGCCTTGTCCAGCAATTCGCGCGGCGGCGCCTGCCGCGGATTGCCCAGTTCCAGGTGATAGACGTGGGCGCCGGTCTCCTCGATCTTCTTGGCCCGTTCAAGGACCAGAAACATCTCCTGCCCGACCAGGGCGCGACCGCGCCGCGAGAAATCGAGAGTCATCGGGGCCTCAACAATGTTGGAGCCCCTTGGGCTCGTAGACGACGATCTTGCTGCCCGAGAGGTCGAAATCGACCGGCGTGGCGACCAGCCGGCGCAGGCGCTCGCGCACCTTGGGCTGGTCCTTCTTGTCGACGATCAGCAGCATGAAGCCACCCCCGCCGGCGCCCAGCAGCTTGCCGCCGATGGCGCCCGCCGCGCGAGCCTCGGCATAGATCTCGTCGACCGCCCCGTTCGAGACGCGGTCGGCCAGTTCGCGCTTCAGCATCCAGGAATCGTGCAGCATCTCGCCCAGCACGCGGGCCGGCGCCTTGGGGTCGGTGATCACGCCGATCGCCTCGTCGACCATGGCGACCATGCGGTCGATGTGGCTCCGGCGACGGTCCAAATTGCGGATCTGGTCGCGCGCCACGTCCGAGGCGATGCGCGACAACCCGGTGAAGAACAGCATCATCGAATCGCGGATCGTCTCGCGCCGGGCCAGCGGCAAGACGATCGGCCGCACGTCGAAGCCGCCGTCGTGATGGAAGTCGATGCGGTTGAAGCCGCCATAGGCCGCCCAGATCTGGTCTTGCGAGCCGACATGCTCGCCGATCACGTCCTGCTCGACATGGATCGCCTGCTCGGCCAGCGCCTTCTTGGGCACCATGCGGCCGGCATAGGCGTGCAAGGCGTTCAGCAGCCCGACCGTGAAGGACGAACTGGACCCGGTGCCCGACCGCGCCGGCAAATCGCCGTCGTGATGCAGTTCGAGCCCCTCGGTCACGCCCATCTCGGCGAACACCGCGCGCACCGCCGGATGCTGGATCTCGGCGATCTCGTTCACCGTCTCGGCGCGCGAATAGACGATCCGATGCTTGTGGTCGAAGAACGGGGGCAGCGCGCGGACGCTGATATAGACGTATTTGTCGATCGCGAAGCCGACCACGGCGCCGCCGTGCTGGTGGTACCATTGGGGATAATCGGAGCCGCCGCCGAACAGCGAAATCCGCAAGGGGGTTCGGCAAATGATCATGTCGCCACCCTCCACAACTCCCATTCTGGAAGTCAGACGAGTGAAACTATTCCCCGTTTTCCTTGGGGGAACCCTTGCCCGGACTCTGGGCCAAGTGCTTCGTCTGAAACATTCTCTTCGTGCCCGCCAGCCTTGTCAACATCCAACGAAAAAGGTGGGGGATCGCGTTGGCAAGCTACGGTTTCTTAACCATGGGGCGTCAAAGGTTACTTTTTCCTGTACCGGTCGGCGTTTTTTTGCTTCCCTGGTCGAAACAAGGAGTCGCTCGACAGAATGTCCGGCATTCCGCGCCCGATCCGGGTCGCCCTGGCCCAGATCAACAACAGTTTCTCGGGCCAGAACTACCTGCCGTATTCGGCGGGGGTGCTACAGGCTTGGGTCCAAGGCCGCGCGCCCGATCCGGCGCGCTACCGCTTCCTGCCGCCGCTTTACAAGCGCGTTCCCGTGCGCGACGCGGTGCGCGACCTGATGGACGCCGACGTGGTCGGCTTCAGCGCCTATGTCTGGAACGTGGCGATATCGCTCGAGATCGCGCGGCGGCTCAAGGCGGTCCGGCCCGAGGTGCTGATCGTGTTCGGCGGGCCGCAAATTCCCGATCACTCCCAGCCCTTCCTCGAAGCGCATCGCGGCGTGGTCGACGTGGTGGTGCATGGCGAGGGCGAGCGTAGCTTCCTGGCCCTGCTCGAAGCCTTCCCCGGACGCGACTGGTCGGACATTCCGGGTCTGGCCTGGCTCGACGCCGATGGAACCGCCATCCGCACCCCGGCGGCGCCGCGCCTGCGCGACCTGTCCGAACTGCCGTCGCCCTTCCTGACCGGGGTGTTCGACAGGCTGATCGACGACAATCCCGCCGAGACCTGGATCGGCCTGTGGGAGACCAATCGCGGCTGCCCGTTCCGCTGCACCTATTGCGACTGGGGTTCGGCCACCGCCGCCAAGGTGGTGCAGTTCGAACTGGACCGCCTGAAGGCCGAGGCCGAGTGGTTCGGCGAACGCCGCATCCAGTTCATCTTCTGCTGCGACGCCAATTTCGGCATCCTGAAGCGCGACGTCGAGCTGGCCCACCATGTGGCCGATGTGAAAAAGCGCCTGGGCTTCCCCCACGCCCTGTCGGTGCAGAACACCAAGAACGCCACCGAGCGCGCCTACGAGACCCAGAAGATCCTGTCCGACGCCGGCCTGAGCAAGGGCGTCGCGCTGTCGATGCAAAGCCTCGACCCGACCGCCTTGGCCAACATCAAGCGCGACAACATCTCGCTCGACACCTTCGTCGAGTTGCAGAAGCGTTTCACCGAGGACGGCGTCGAGACCTTCTCGGACCTCATCCTCGGCCTGCCGGGCGAGACCTTCGACAGCTTCGCCGACGGGATCGGCGCGCTGATCGCCACCGGGCAGCACAACCGCATCCAGTTCAACAACCTGACCATCCTGCCCAACGCCGAGATGGCGGCGCCCGACTATCGCCGCCAATTCGGACTGGTCACCGTCGAGAACCGCATCGTCAACATCCACGGCGCCCGCGTCGAGATCGAGGACGACGTGGACGAGGTCCAGGAGATGGTGGTCGGCACCGCCTCGATGCCGCCCGAGGACTGGGCGCGCACCCGCGCCTTCAGTTGGATGACGGCGCTTCTGCATTTCGACAAGCTGGTCCAGATCCCCTTCGTGCTGGCCCATCATCTGGCCGGCGCCCCCTACCGCGCCCTGATCGACGCCTTCATGGAGGCCCAGGCCGGCGAGCATCCGCTGATCGCCTCGATCCGCGACTTCTTCCTCGACGAGGCCCGCGCCATCCAGGCCGGCGGGGTCGAGTTCCATTACTCCGAGCGCCATCTGGGCATCCACTGGCCGGCCGACGAATACGTCTTCCTCGATCTGGTGGAGCGCGGCCGGCTGGACGATTTTTATCGCGAGGCCGGCGCCCTGATCGCCCGCGCCGCGCCGGCTCTGGATCCCACCGTGCTCGACGACGGCTTGCGCATCAACGCGGCGATGATCAAGCGCCCCTTCCTGCGCGACGAGGCGGTGCTCGACCTGGGCTCGGACGTGCTGGGCTTCTGGCGCGCGGCGCGCCGCAACCGGCCTTGCCCGCTCGACCGCGCTCCGGTCCGGGTGATCGTCGATCGCCATACCGAACACTGGGACGATCTGGCGACTTGGTGTCGCGAGGTGGTCTGGTGGGGCAACAAGAAGGGCGCCTATCTCTACGGCGCCGAGGCCGACACGCCGCACCTCGCCCGGCTGGCGGGGCATTGGTGATGCGTCGCCGCCAACTGGGCCGCGAGGGGCCGCCGGTCTCGGAGATCGGCTTCGGCGCCTGGGGCATCGGCGGGCCGCGCCCTGGACTGCGCGCCTATGGACCCGTCGACGACGCCGTGTCGCTGCAAGCCCTCGACCGCGCCCTGGCGGCCGGCATCACCTTCTACGACACGTCGAGCCTTTATGGCCTGGGCCACAGCGAGCGGCTGATCGGCCGCGCCTTCGCGGGGCGCCGCGACGAGGTGGTGATCGCCACCAAGGCCGGCTTCGACGCCCAGGGCCGGCCCGACTTCCGGCCCGACAGCTTGCGCGCCTCGCTGGAAGGATCGCTGCGCAACCTTGGCACCGATCGCGTCGATCTGTTCCAGCTTCACGATCCCGACCTCGCCCAGTTGCGCGCCGAGCCGGCCATCCTGGCCGCCGTCCGGGAGTTTCGCCACCAGGGCAGGGCGGGCCGCATCGGCGTCTCGCTGAAGAATCCGCTCGACGGCATCGCGGCCATCGAGGCGTTCGGCTTCGAGGTGGTGCAGATCAACCTCAACATGATGGATGTGCGGGCCGTCGAATGCGGCCTGCTCGACTTCGCGGCCTCGCGCGGCGTGGGCGTGGTGGCCCGCACGCCGCTGTGCTTCGGCTGGCTGTCGGGAACCCTTTCCGCCGACACCGCCTTTCCGCCCGACGATCATCGCTCGGCATGGCCGGCCGGGCAGCGCGCCGCCTGGAGCGAAGGCGCCGCCCTGCTTCTGAACGCCGTCGAGGCCGAGGGCCAGACCGGCGCCCAGAAGGCCTTGCGCTTCTGCCTGTCCTATCCCGGCGTCTCGACGGTGATTCCGGGCCTTTCCACCCCGGCCGAGGTGGACGAGAACGCCGCCGCCGGAGCCCTTGGCCCGCTGCCCGACGCGCAGCGCCAACGCATCGAGGCGATCAACCGCGAACGAAGCTTCTTCGTTCGCCGAGGGGAGGGATGATGACGCGAACGGTTCTGGTCTGCGGCGCCACCGGCTTCATCGGCCGCAACGTCGCCGAGGCGCTGGCGGCGCGCGGCGACCGGGTGATCGCCGTCCATCACCGCCGCCCGCCCTTCGAGCACCCGAACATCCGCTGGGTGCGGGCCGACCTGACCAGCGCCCAGGACGTCGAGCGGGTGGTCGAGGGCGTCGACGCGATCGTGCAGGCCGCCGCCGTCACCTCGGGGGCGCGCGACATCATCGAGCGGCCCCATATCCACGTCACCGACAACGCGGTGATGAACTCGCTGCTGTTCCGCGCCGCGCACGAACGGGGCGTCGGGCACTTCATCCTGTTCAGTTGCAGCATCATGTACGCCTCGGCCGAGGAACCCCGCAAGGAAGGCGACTTCGACGCCAACGCCGAGATGCATCCCAACTATTTCGCGGGCGGCTGGAACAAGGTCTATTTCGAGAAGATGGCCGAGTTCTTCTCCCGCTGCGGCAAGACCCGCTTCACCGCGATCCGCCATTCGAACATCTATGGCCCGCACGACAAGTTCGACCTGGAGCGCAGCCACGTCTTCGGCGCCACCCTGACCAAGGTGATGACCGCCCGCGACGGCCGCGTGGTGGTCTGGGGGCCCGGCGAGGAGGCCCGCGACGTGCTGTATGTCGGCGATCTGGTCGCCTTCGTCCAAGCCGCCCTCGACCGCCAGACCACCGCCTTCGAGCTGGTCAATGTCGGCAGCGGCGTGGCGGTGCCGGTCAAGGACTTGGTGGCGCGCATCGTCGCCGTGTCGGGCCGCCAGCTCGCCATCGAGCACGATCTGTCGCGCCCCGCCATCCGCACCTCGGTGTGCCTGGATTGCGCCCGCGCCCGCGAATTGTTCGGCTGGGAACCGCGCGTGCCGCTCAACGAGGGCATCGCCCGCACCATCGCCTGGTGGCGCGCCAATGTGGGAGAACCGTCATGACCGGCACGATCGTGGTGACCGGCGCCAGCCGGGGCATCGGCGCCGCCACCGCCCGCCTGCTGGCGGCGCGCGGCTTCGCCGTTTGCGTCAACTATCAGTCCTCGGAAGCCGCGGCGGCGGCGGTGGTCGAAGACATCCGCCAAGTCGGCGGCGCCGCGCTGGCCGTGCAAGCCGACATCGCCCGCGAGGATCAGGTCCAGGCGATGTTTCAGCGCGTCGACCGCGAGCTTGGCCCCCTGCGCGGCTTGGTCAACAACGCCGCCGACATCACGCCGCGCGCCGACATCCTGAGCATGAGCCCGGACGCCTTCCGCCGCTGCCTCGACGTCAACGTCACCGGCGCCTTCCTGTGCTGCCGCGAGGCGGTGCGCCGCATGTCGACCGCCCTGGGCGGCCAGGGCGGCGCGATCGTCAACCTGTCCTCGCAAGCCGGCACCTTCGGCGGCATGCGCATCACCGCCTACGCGTCAAGCAAGGCCGCCCTCAACACCTTCACCATCGGCCTGGCCCGCGAAGTCGGCCCGCTGGGCATCCGCGTCAACGCGGTCAGCCCCGGCGTGGTCGACACCGGCCAGGAGGACACGCGCAACCCCGAACGCCTGGCCGCCATGACCGCCGGCATCGCGCTGGCCCGCCTAGGCCGCCCCGACGAGGTCGCCGAGGCGATCGCCTGGCTGCTCTCGGACGCCTCGTCCTACGTCACCGGAACCATCCTGCCGGTGGCGGGGGGGCGGTAGG
>JADFZP010000053.1 GCA_015232485.1 Alphaproteobacteria bacterium | reverse complement strand
CCGACGCCGGAGCCATCGCGGCGGCCCTGGGCGCCTGCGTACCCTGGGCGAGGCGGCGGCTGATCGGCCTTCCGGAAACCGATCTGCTGCGCATCGCGCTCAAGCGCCTGGGCGCCCGGCCCGAGACCTCGGTGCTGTTGGGCGGCGGCCCCGCCGCCGAAGCGGCCCGCGCGCTCGGCCTGCCGGTCGTCGCCTACGGTTCCGAACGGGAGGCGGCGGCGGCTTGAGGCCATCCCGCGCGATCCGAAAAGGATCGGATCGCGCACCCGGCCGTGTTCAATTGGCCGGTTCACATCCATGATCTTCCGGCTTCCACCCGACTTCGCGACACCCTTGGCGCAGGGCGTCTCCGAGAATCGCCCTGTGCTCGACGGCCATCATGGCTCGGCCTTCGATGATGGCCTCGCGCCACGCGGGACCACGCTTCCACGCCTCCGCCCAGACCACCGCCAAATCCAAGTGGCGACGCTTCTGGGCCAGCGCCTCGAACAATATCCCGGCCTGGAGGATGTCCTTCTCGCGTTTCGAAAGGAATATCGCGTCGTCGTCCGCTCGACGGCTGGCCACGATCAGCTTGTGAACCGCGTACCGCTCGGGCGCTGGAACGCGGACGGGGATTCCGCCCTTGTGGAGCACGACCGCTCGCACCGGCTCGGCGATTACGAAGTCGAGGAAGCGTAGCGGCTGGGCGGACGCCCCCCCCAAGGCGGGCATGGCGGCCGGCCTCCCGAGATAATCCTGCTTCGAGTAGTTCGGCGTCAGGAATTCCACCACGAAGCCGCCATCGTTCACGAACTTGGTGGCCGACCGGCCATCCATTTGATGCGGGATGTCGCGGAAGGACGCATCGACGCCGCGAAGCACCTCGAGGACGGGGGCCACACTGTCATCGACCGAAATGGAGATGCTATGGAACTGGGCCAAGTCCATGTCGCCGGTCCGCATCGCCTGCGCGGGCAGGCGCAGGCCGAGCAAGCCCGGATAACAACCGAAGGCCATCGACCCGACCAGGACGGCGCGCATCCTGAAGACGCCAGCCTTCCACAAAGCCTCGGCCAAGTCCCCGGCCAAATCACCAGGGCGCGGCAATCGGGCGTCATTGACCAAAGTTGAGACCAGACGACGGCGAGCGAGGAAGTCGTCCCGGATGGTCTTGAACGCGGCTACGCGCTTGGCGATTTCGGGATCGCTGTCCGGCCCGACATACTTCTTGCGGTATTTGCCGAGGGCGCGCTCATGGAAGTACCAGTAGTCACGTCCCTTGACGGTGGTCTTCTTGAACAGGCCGGTTTCCGGGAACGTCGCATCGAACTCGGCATCGAGGCAGCGCTGTTCGAGTTCCGACAACATCGTCTGGTAGGCGAGGTCGACAGCTCTGAGAGCCATGACGCCCCCTTCTCCGATTTAGGGCCATTTTCTCAAAGTGGCCCTAACCGGGTCAAGACCAAGACCGGCCCTTAAGCCTTCAACTGATCGATCTTGCGGCGCATGATGTCGAGCAGGCCGTCGATCTTGCCGCCCAGCGACTGCATGGCCGAGAAGTAGACCTTGCGTTCGGTGATCGCCATGCTGACGCCTTCGACCACGATGTCGACGACCTTGAAGCCTTCGGGGGATTTGTTCAGGCGCCACAGCACGGGAATCGGCTGGCCGCCGGCGCCGCGCGCGATGACGGTTTCAACGGCGACGGTGCCGTCGGGGGATTTGCCGACCCCCAGCACGGTGAGGTCGATGGCGCTGTAATCCTGAAAGCGTCCGGCCCAGGTCAGCACCTGCAATTCGCGGAACAGGTCCAGGAACTGCGTCTGCTGCACCGGCGAGGCTTGCCGCCAATAGGGGCCGAGCACGGCCCGGCCCAGTTCGTTCATGTCGAAGGCGGCGACGAACAGGGTGCGGAACCGATCCAGCCGCGCGTCACGCGACAGGCCGGGCGATGCCGCGGTCTGGATGGCCTGCTGGGCCATGGTGGTCACGAAACGGCCGGGGTCGTCGACGGCGGCCCGGACGGTGGCCGGGCCGGCCAGCATCGCGCAGGTCGCGAAGGCCAGGGCCAGAAAGCTGCGGCGTGTCGGCATGGCTCGGTCCTTCACTGCGTCAGGCCGGGCGTGATCGAGTCGGCGGCCTTGCCGTTGCGGATTTCGGTGTTGCGGCGCTGCCGGTACAGGCTGCGGACCGCGGCGTAGTAGTCGAGCGACGTCTTCTCAAGATCGTCGAGAACGTCGAGCGCCCTTTCGCGCCCGTCAATGGCGCTGCCCCCGGTGCGTCCCCAGCGCGCCCAATCGGCGTCGCGAGTCGCGTGCTGATAAGGATCGAGGAACCAATCGGCGACGCGGCCGGTCAGGTCGCGCGGATTCGACGGCCCAAGCACCGGCAAGATCAGGTAGGCGCCCTCGGGCGCGCCCCACACGCCCAAGGTCTGGCCGGCATCCTCGGAATGGGGGGCGAGCCCGGCCGGGGCCGCCACGTCCATGATTCCGAATACGCCGAAGGTGGTGTTCATCACAAAGCGCCCCAGGGTGGTGCCGGCGCGACTCATCTCGCCTTGCAGCACATCATGGACGAAAGTTAGCGGCGCGTAAAGGTTGCTCAGGAAATCGCCGACCCGGTCGCGGCCGAATTCCGGCACCACGGTGCGGTAGGCCAGGGCGGCCGGACGCAGCACCACCGTGTCGACGCCCTGATTGAACTGGAACACCACGCGATTGGTCGGCTCAAGCGGATCGTTGGTCTGCTCGAATTCGGCCATCAATTCCTTGTCGCCCGTGGGCGGCGTGGCGCAGGCCGCCAACGCGGCCAAGGCCAGCGCGGCCAGCGTTCGGGATGCGACTTTTGCCTGCTTCTTGTTCATCGCGATCCAACCATTCCCTGGGACTGAGGGGAAGAAAAGGGATTTTGAGGGCCGACGCGCAGGCCTGCCGATGATCAATTCACCTAACATAGGGAGGGTTGAATTGCCAGACCATGGCTTCCCCCCTCCCTGCATGGCGGCATCACTGTTGCAGAAATGCATCGGAGTTTTCACTTCATCCAGACATGCAGATATGTTTATATCCCACCAGAAGGCAGGTGGGGGGTGTTGCCGGTGGCGGATATGGACGGGCTTCTCGCCGGGTTGCGCGCGGCGGCCGAGCCGACGCGGCTCAGGCTATTGGCGCTGTGCGCCCGCGGAGATCTGACGGTCAGCGATCTGACCGGCATTCTCGGCCAAAGCCAGCCCAGCGTCTCGCGCCATCTGAAGCTGTTATGCGACGCCGGCCTGCTCGACCGATTCCGCGAGGGCGCCTGGGTGTTCTACCGCCTGGCCCGCGACGGCGAGGGGGGTGGCTTGGCCGGCGCGATGATCGGGCTGCTGCCGCCCGCCGACCCGGTGCTGGAACTGGACGCTCGGCGACTCGAGTCGCTGAAAGAGGCGCGCCAGGGCCGCGCCGCCGCCTATTTCCGCGCCAACGCCATGCGCTGGGGGGAAATCCGCTCGCTGCATGTCGACGACGCCCTGGTCGAGCGCGCCTTGCTGGGCATGTTGGGCGAGGGTCGGCTGGGCGATCTGCTCGACATCGGCACCGGCACCGGGCGCATGCTGGAACTGCTGGGGCCGCTGGCCCGCTCGGGGCTGGGCATCGACGAGTCGCGCGAGATGCTGTCGGTGGCGCGGGCGACGCTGGACCGCGCCGGCCTCACCCATTGCTCGGTGCGGCTGGCCGATCTGTACCAATTGCCGCTGCCCGGCGAATCGATCGATCTGGCCGTGGTCCATCAGGTGCTGCACTACGCCGAGCGCCCCGGCGCGGCGGTGGCCGAGGCGGCGCGCGCGCTGCGCCCCGGCGGTCGCCTGATGGTGGTCGACTTCGCGCCGCACGACCTCGAGGTCTTGCGCACCGAGCACGAACACCGCCGACTCGGCTTCCTCGACGACGAGGTCGCCGGCTGGTTCCGCGAAGCCGGGCTGGAGCCCGGAATTCCGCACCGCCTGCCCGGCGGGCGGCTTACCGTCGTCATCTGGCCGGCGCGCCGGACCCTTCACGAGGAGACCTGAACCGTGACCCTGGACAGCACCCGTTTGGCCCTGCCCATCGCCGCGCCGCCGTCGGCGCCGGTGGGGGTCTCGTTCGAGTTCTTCCCGCCCAAGACCGACAAGATGATGGCCTCGCTGTGGGAATGCGTCGAGCGCCTGCGGCCGCTGGGTCCGCGTTTCGTGTCGGTCACCTACGGGGCCGGCGGCACGACCCGCGAGCGCACCCACGAGACGGTGCTGCGCATCCGCCGCGAGACCGATCTGCAACCGGCCGCCCACCTGACCTGCGTCGGCGCCAGCCGGGGCGAGGTCGACGACGTGGCGCGCCGCTATTGGGACGAGGGCATCCGCCACATCGTCGCCCTGCGCGGCGACGCCCCCGAGGGCCAGGGCGGTTACCAGCCCCACGCCGAGGGCTACGCCTATGCCTCGGATCTGGTGGCCGGGCTGCGGCGACTGGCCGATTTCGAGATTTCGGTGGCCGCCTACCCCGAGTCGCATCCCGAGGCGTCCAGCCCCCAGGCCGATCTCGACAACCTGAAGCGCAAGGTCGACGCCGGCGCGACCCGCGCCATCACCCAATACTTCTTCGACGTCGACGTCTATCGCCGCTTCCGCGACCGCGCCGTCGCGGCGGGAATCGGCGTGCCGATCGTGCCGGGCATCCTGCCGGTCACCAATTTCGGCCAGGTGGTGAAGTTCTCAGGGATGTGCGGCGCCTCGGTGCCGGGCTGGATGGCCGACCTGTTCCATGGGCTGGACGCCGACCCCGACACCCGGCGGCTGGTCGCCGCCACGGTGGCCGCCGAGCAATGCCGCGCCCTGCAGGCCGACGGGGTGGCCGACTTCCACTTCTACACCCTGAACCGCGCCGACCTGGTCTTCGCGATCTGCCACGTGCTGGGCGTCCGCCCGGCCGCCTGCCATTGAGGGGCACCCGAGCATGAGCGACATTCTCGACCATCTCGCCGACCATGTGCTGCTGTGCGACGGCGGCATGGGCACCCAAGTGCAGTCGATGGCCTTGACGGTCGACGAGGATTACCTCGGCCACGAGAACTGCACCGACATCCTGACCCGCGCGCGGCCCGACGTGGTGCGCGAAATCCACGGCCGCTATTTCGCGGCCGGCGCCGACATGGTGGAAACCAACACCTTCGGCGCCTCGCCGATCACCCTGGGCGAGTTCGGGCTGGAGGACGAGGCCTATGAACTCAACCGCCTGTCCGCCGAGATCGCCCGCGAGGCGGCCGAGCAGTTCTCGGACGGCCGGCGCCGCTTCGTGCTGGGCTCGATCGGGCCGGGCACCAAGCTGCCCACCCTGGGCCACATCGATTACGACACGCTGGAGAACTCGTTCCTGGTCCAGTGCGGCGGGCTGATCGACGGCGGCGTCGACGCCTTCCTGATCGAGACCTGCCAGGACCCCTTGCAGATCAAGGCCGCCATCAATGGCTGCCGTCTGGCCCGCGAGCAGGCCGGCACCGACACCCCGGTGTTCGTGCAGGTCACCGTCGAGACCACCGGCACGCTGCTGGTCGGCTCGGACATCGCCGCCGCCGCCACCGCGATCCACGCCATGGGCGTGCCGCTGATGGGCCTGAACTGCGCCACCGGGCCGCAGGAGATGGGCGAGCACGTCCGCTGGCTGGCCGCCAACTGGCCGGGCTTCGTCTCGGTGCAGCCCAACGCCGGCCTGCCCGAACTGGTCGACGGCCAGACCCGCTATCCCCTGCTGCCCGACGAGTTGGCGGTGTGGCAGGAGCGTTTCCTGGACGAGGACGGCGTCAACCTGCTGGGCGGCTGCTGCGGCACCACCCCCGACCACATCCGCGCCGTCGACGCCATGCTGCGGCGCCGCGGCGGCGAGCGCGGCCGGCCCGCTCCCGTCAAGCGCACCTCGGTGTGGGTGCCGGGGCTGGCCTCGCTGTATTCCGCCGTGCCCTATCGCCAGGAGAACGCCTTCCTGTCGATCGGCGAGCGCTGCAACGCCAACGGCTCGAAGAAGTTCCGCCAGCTTCAGGAGGCGGAGGACTGGGACGGCGTGGTCGCCATGGCGCGCGATCAGGTCAAGGAGGGCTCGCACACCCTGGACGTCTGCACCGCCTTCGTCGGCCGCGACGAGGTGCGCGACATGACCCATGTGGTCGAGCGCCTGCGCGGCTCGGTCACCGCGCCGCTGGTCATCGATTCCACCGAACTGCCGGTGATCGCCGCCGCGCTGAAGCTTTATGGCGGCAAGGCGGTCATCAACTCGATCAATTTCGAGAACGGCGAGGAATCGGCCGCCGAGCGGCTGGCGCTGGCCCGCAAATTCGGCGCCGCCGTGGTCGCCTTGACCATCGACGAGGTCGGCATGGCCAAGACCGCCGACGAAAAGGTGGCCCTGGCCAAGCGGCTGTACGCCTTCGCGGTCGAAAAGCACGGCCTGCCGGCCGCCGATCTGATGTTCGACCCGCTGACCTTCACCATCTGCACCGGCGTCGAGGACGACCGCAAGCTGGCGATCGAGACCTTGGACGCCATCGAGCGGATCGCCACCGAATTGCCCGAATGCCAGATCGTGCTGGGCCTGTCGAACATCTCGTTCGGCCTGAAGGCCGCCGCCCGCCACGTTCTGAACTCGGTGTTCCTGGACCATGCGGTGCGCCGCGGCATGACCGGGGCGATCGTCCATATCAGCAAGATCCTGCCGCTGCACCGCATCGCCGACGAGGAGGTGCGGATCGCCGAGGATTTGATCTTCGACCGCCGCGAAGAGGGCTATGACCCGCTGCAAGCCTTCATCGCGCTGTTCGAGGATCGCACCGCGCAAAAGGCCGCGAAGGAGGAGCGCCCGGCCGCCGTCGAGGACCGCCTGAAGCGCCGCATCGTCGACGGCGACCGCACCGGGCTGGACGTCGACCTTCAGGAGGCGCTGGCCACCCACGCGCCGCTCGACATCATCAACGGCATCCTGCTCGACGGCATGAAGGTGGTGGGCGAGTTGTTCGGCTCGGGCAAGATGCAGCTTCCCTTCGTGCTGCAATCGGCCGAGACCATGAAGGCCGCCGTCGCCTTCCTGGAACCCATGATGAGCAAGGCCGACGGCCAGCAAAAGGGCACCATCGTGCTGGCCACCGTGAAGGGCGACGTTCACGACATCGGCAAGAATCTGGTCGACATCATCCTGAGCAACAACGGCTATCGCGTCGTCAATCTGGGCATCAAGCAGCCGGTCGGCGCCATCCTGGCCGCCGCGCGCGAGCACAAGGCCGACGCGGTCGGCATGTCGGGCCTGCTGGTCAAATCGACCGTGGTGATGCGCGAGAACCTGGAGGAGATGCGGCGCGAGGGCCTGGACATGCCGGTGCTGCTGGGCGGCGCCGCGCTGACCCGCGGCTTCGTCGAGCAGGATTGCGCCACGGCCTATGGCGGACGGGTCGCCTATGCCCGCGACGCCTTCGACGGGCTGGACCTGATGGCCAAGGTGGTGTCGGGCGAATTCGACGCCCATGTCGGCTTGCGCCAGGAGCGGGCCGCCGCCAAGCCGGCGCGCAAGAAACGCGCCGCCAAGGTGATCGAGGAGGAGGCGCCCGCCGCCGCCCCGCCGGTCGAGCTTGACGTCGGCGAGGACGGCGTCACGCCACCCTTCTGGGGCGCCAAGGTGATCGAGGACGTGCCGCTGCAAAATCTGGTGCCCTTCCTCAACGAGGTCACCCTGTTCCAGTTGCAATGGGGCTTCCGCAAGAGCGGCCGCACCCTGGCCGAGTGGAAGGAATGGGCGGCCGAGGAACTGCGTCCGCTGATGCTGCGCCTGCTGGAACGCTGCGCCAAGGAGCGCATCCTGCGGCCGCAAGCGGCCTATGGCTACTGGCCCTGCGCCGCCGAGGGCGATTCGCTGGTGGTGTTCGACGAGCGCGGCGAGGCCGAGACGGCGCGCTTCGGCTTTCCGCGCCAAGCCGGCGGCGCCCGCCAGTGCATCGCCGATTACTTCCCCCGCCTCGATTCGGGCAAGCGCGGCGTGGTCGGCATGCAGGTGGTGACGATGGGCGCCCACGCCTCGGAGGTGGCGCGGGAGTGGTTCGCGGCCGACCATTATCAGGATTACCTGTACCTGCACGGCCTGTCGGTCGAGATGGCCGAGGCGCTGGCCGAATACGTCCACAAGCGGATGCGCGCCGAATGCGGCTTCGCGGCCGACGACGCCCGCGAGACCGAACTGCTGTTGAAGCAGCATTACCGCGGGTCGCGCTTTTCGTTCGGCTATCCGGCCTGCCCCAATCTGGCGGACCAGGACCGGCTGCTCGCCCTTTTGGGCGCCGAGCGCATCGGGATCGGCTTGAGCGACGAGCACCAGCTCCACCCGGAGCAGAGCACTTCGGCGATCGTGGTGTTCCACCCCAAGGCGAAATATTTCACGATCTGACCGGGTTTGCGCTGGCCGCCTTGAATCGGCCGCCCGGCCTCCCCTTATCCATTGGAGAGAGTCCACTGGGAGGGGAGGCCGGCGATGCTGGTCAAATCGATACTACACGGCAAGGGCGCCACGGTCGTCACCACGCGGGCCTCGACCACGGTGGGCGCCGCCGCGCGCCTGCTGCACGCCAACCGGATCGGCGTGGTGGTGGTGGTCGACGATGTGGGGCACGTCGCGGGCATCTTGTCGGAACGCGACATCGTGCGCGGCATGGCCATGTTCGGCGAACAGGTCCACGACATGCCGATCGGCGACCTGATGAGCGAGAACGTGCTGACCTGCGGGCTGGACGACTCGGTCGAAAGCCTGATGGCCGTGATGACCGAACGCCGCGTCCGCCACCTGCCGGTGCTCGAGGAGGGCCGCCTTCTGGGCATCATCTCGATCGGCGACGTGGTCAAGAACCGCTTGGACGAGGCCACCTTGGTGGTCGATTCCCTGCGCGACTACGTGACGGGCGGGCGCTGACTTGGTACCGCGGTCGTCTTAGGAACCGTGCGCGAGGACGCCATCCAGCGTATGGCTGATGACGCGAAGCAGCTTCTCCGGCGAGATCGGTTTGAGCAGAACCGGGATGCCGAGGAAACGGGCCGGTAGGGATTCGTCGCAGCCGGAGAGAAAGATAAACGGCACCCGCTGGGACAAGAGGGCGTCGGCGACCGGAAACACCTGGTGTCCGGCGAGGTTGACGTCCAGCAAAGCCAAATCCGCGGGTCTAACGTAAACCGCCTCCAAAGCCTCCGCGACCGTGGAGATTGGTTCCAGGACGGTGTATCCGGCCGACTGGAGGGTCGCCTCCAGCCCCAAGGCGACAAGGAACTCGTCCTCGACGATGATCAGGGTCGTTTCATTCGGAGGTTTCACTGGGATTGTCCGTCCGCCCGCATGGACGTCGAGTGGTTTTGCCTGTCCAGCGGGATGGAAATCTGCGCTTCCACGCCGGCTGGGAGAAATTCGACCTTCGCCTGGCCATGAACTTCGTATTTGATTCCGCGTTCGATCATTACCATGCCGAAGCCCTGCTTCTTCGGGGGGTGGACGGGCGGCCCGCCGCTTTCGCGCCAGCGGATCACCAGCACCGCTCCGCCGGGCTGCATTTCCTGCGCCCAGGTGACGGTCACATGCCCGGTGTCGTTGGCGAAGGCGCCGTACTTGGTGGCGTTGGTGGCGAGTTCGTGGATGGCGAGGCTGAGCGTGGTGGCGGCCTTGGTCTCGATCCGGATCGGCGGTCCGTCGAGGGTCACCCGCCCCGCATCCTCGGTCTGGACCTCCAACCCCGAGGCGATCAGCGCGCGCACCGGCACCGCCGCCCAATTTTCGTCCGCCAGCAATTGCTGCGCCTTGGCGAGCGCCTGGAGGCGGCCGAGGAAGACCTTGGCGAACTCATCCGGCGTGGTCGTGCCGCGCAGGCTTTGCATCGCCAAAGACGAGACCACAGACAAAATGTTCTTCACTCGATGGTTCAACTCGGCGATCAGCAGGCGATGGTATCGCTCCTGCGCCTGGCCCTCGACCGCCACGGTGACATTGACCAGGGTGACCAACACCCCGTCGATTCCGCCTTCGGCGGAGAGATAGGGGATGACGCGCAACAGGTAATGGACGCCTCTGTCCCGGCGGGTGACCGGCCGCTCGACCGGCTCGCGCGTTTCCAACACGGTGGCGATGTCGGCGGCCAGAGTGTCGTAGTCGAGGAAACCGACGATGTCGGTGAGCCGCCGACCGCAATCGCCGGGCGTCAGCCGGAAAACCTCGGTGACGGAAGGGGTGAAACTGCGGATGACGAGGTCTTTGTCAAGAAAGACGACGGCGATGTTTGTACTCTCGAACAGGTTGCGCAGGTCACCGTTGGCCTGCTTCAGCTCGTCGATCGTCCCGGCAAACTCGCCGTTGACCGTCCGCAGCTCGTCGTTGACGACGTGCAGCTCCTCTTTCGACGCCTCAAGCTCCTCGTTGGAGGCCTGGAGGTCGTCGTTCATCGACATCAACTCTTCGTTCGAGGAACGCAGTTCCTCGACCGCGATCTCATACTCGTCGACCGCCGATTGCAGGCTCTCGCGCGTTTCCAGGAGTTCCCGCTCCAGCTGCTGGATCGCCATATCGGCCCCGGTCGCGCTTGGATCCATGGGGCCGACCTCGGTGACAAGGGCGACCGAGCCGATGTCATGGAACGTGACCAGCCACAGGGGGCCCTCGTCCTCTTGCTCCAACGGTTGGACCACGACCCGTACCCTCTGCACCACGCCGGGATCCAGCGCGACGGCGACGTCGTCGCGAACCGCCGCCCGCGCGGTCTTCCTGGCCTCGTGCAAGGCGCCGCGCAGACTGATCCGCAACTCTTTGCGAGCCATCGACAGCAGGTTCTGGCTAGGGCCGCCGGGGATCGGCTCGAGGTACTTTCCGGTCCTGGGCGAGAAGTGGACGATGTCGCCGCGCACGTTCACCACAACGTTCGCCGGGCCGTAGAGCTTCGCGATCTGCGCCTCGACCGCCTGGGCGATGGTTCTCTCGGCCACCACCTTCCGCTTCGACGACAAGTCATTCAACGGCGCCGCCTTGCCCCGCGACGCCGGCAGGAACGGAATCGAGCGCCGGGCGCTACCCAGCCGTTCAAAGATGCGGCCGGCTTTGTCCAGCGGGCTGAACAACTCGGTATACTGGCCGATGTTCTCGGAGGGGCCGAGAAAGAGGATGCCGCCCGGACGCAGGGCGAAATGAAGCGTGGGGATAACCTGATCCTGGAGGCGGCGGTCGAAATAGATCAGGACGTTCCGGCACGAGACCAGGTCGATGTTGCACAGCGGCGGGTCGCGGATGATGCTGTGCAGGGCGAACGTGCAGACCGCGCGCAGATCCTTGCTGCAAACGAACGCGTTCTCATCGCGCGCGAAAAATTGGCGGACTCGATCGTCCCGCACCCCCGCCAGCGCCGCCGCCGGGTAGCGTCCCGCACGAGCGAACCTCAGCGCCTCTTCGTCCACGTCGGTGGCGAAGACCTGAATCTGCGGGGGATCGGGCAGCGTGTGGGCGTATTCGCACAGCAGGATGGCGATTGAATAGGCCTCCTCGCCGGTGGAGCAGCCCGCGACCCAGACGCGAACCCTGTCCTGCGGACCCTTGCCCTCGAACAGCAGGGGAATGAAGCGGGTGGCGAGGGTTTCGAACGCCGCCTCGTCGCGGAAGAAGGCGGTCACCCCGATCAGCAGGTCGCGGAACAGCAGCAGCACTTCGTCCGGCGTCTGGCGCGCATAGTCCACATAGTCGCCCCAATCCGGGATCCTCAGCACCCGCATCCGCCGCCCCACGCGGCGCAGAAAGGTCGACGCCTTGTAGCGGCTGAAGTCGTGCCGGGCGGCCTTCAACAGCAGTTCGCAGAGTTCATCCTTCACACCCTTGAGGCGGTGCGGGGCAAACTCCGCGTGGCCAAGGGCGCCGGTGGCGAAGCTCTCGCCGTAGGCCGCCAGTCGGGCGGGAATGTCTTCGACCCGCGCCACGTGATCGACCAGCCCGGTCGCGATGGCGTTGGCGGGCATCTCCGGGTGGGCGGTGCTGCCGCCGTCGACCTGGGCCATGGAGAAACCGCCATGGGCGCTGATCGCCTCGATGCCGCGGGCCCCGTCACTTCCCGTTCCTGACAGCACGACCCCCAGGGCTCGCACGCCAAACCCCTCCGCGAGCGAGCAAAACATCGCGTCGATCGGGTTGTGGGCGCGCTCCGACTGGCGGAGATCGATGCGGCCTTCGGCGAAGGTCGCCACCGCGCCGGGTGGCACCACGTAGACGCGGTCGGACTGGATCGTCTCGCCATGGATCACCGCCGTGACGGGCAAGGCGGTGCACTGGCTGAGAATGCCGACCAGATGGCTGGTGCCGTGGGGCGGGAAGTGAAGGCAGACCACGAAGGCCAGCCCCGAATTCAAGGGCACCGCCGAGAAAAACCTGCGCAGAGCCTCGACGCCACCGGCGGAAGCCCCAACGCCAACGACGAGGGGAAGAGGCATATGAAAT
>JADFZP010000052.1 GCA_015232485.1 Alphaproteobacteria bacterium | reverse complement strand
CCAGATCTCCGCAGGAGGATTGCCACTGAGCTAGAATTGGCACGGACCCGCTTGCGCCTCGAAGCTGACAGCGCCAGTCTTGGAAAATAGAGTTGCGCCGGAGGTCACGCGCGTTGGGCCCGGCGGACAGGCTGTCGCGGCGCCCGGTGGCTCGCGTTGACGCCGAGGCGGAAACGCTCCTCCGCACGAGGCCCCTTTCCTAAAGGGACATGCCGGACGTGACGCGCCGCTCCGGGGAGGGTCGCCTCATTCTGTCCTCGGTCATTGGGATGGTCCTCGCTTCGAGTTGAAGTGTCGTAACTCCACTCTAGCCGATTGTCCCGATGGCCACCTCTTCCGCGCGAGCGATCGCCGCTCGGACAGATAGGCGGGTGACTCGTCGGCCGGCATCGCCCCGCCCCGACCGACAAGGCGCTTCGAGGAGGAGTTGGGGCACATCTCCGTCAGGCGGCATAGGATCAGTCCGCCGCCCCGTGGACCGAGAGGCGGCGACCTCGGCGATGGACCGGGATCGATCTCCCTCCTTCGCGCCCGCTCCACCTCTTGACGGCACCGCCGCCCGGCTCACCTGAACCTTGGGCAGCACGCGGGCGCCGCGATGGTCAAGGTCACGCTTCCCTACCTGCAGGTGGTTCACTCCAAAGGCTGTGCCTACGCGTATTACCGCCGGGGCGGGCGGCGGGTGCCCGTGGCCGACGAGGCCGGCCAGCCGATACCCTACACCACGCCGCCCGCGCCCGACTGGCTGGCCGCGTACCAGCGGATCCACAAGAGCTTTGAGGGGCCGCCGCGATCCGCGCCGGGGCCGGGCAGTCTGGCGGTCCTGATCCGCGACTACCGCTCGGCGCCCGAGTTCACCCAGCTCAGCCCGAGGAGCCGCAGGGACTATGGCCGCTATCTCGATCTGCTGGCGACCGGCTATGGCGACGAGATGGTGGCCACACTGCCCCGCGCCTTCGTTTTCAAGTTGCGCGACCGCTTCGCCGACAAGCCGCGCACCGCCAACTACGTCATCCAGGTGCTGCGCCGGGTGCTGTCCTTCGCCGTCGACCGCGGCTGGCGTGAAAGCAATCCGGCGTCCCGGCCCAAGCGGCTGAAGACCGGCCGCGGCCATCGCGCGTGGGAGGAGGACGAGATCCGTCGCTTCCGGGACCGCTGGCCGGCTTCCACGGTCGAGCGGATCGCGTTCGAATTGCTGCTGAACACCGGACAACGCGGCGGCGACGTGGTCCGCATGCTGCGCAGCGCCTTCCAGGGCGGCTGGATCAAGGTCGTGCAGGAGAAGACCCGCGAGACCGTCGAGGTGCCGGTGGCCGCCGATCTGGCCCGGGTTCTCGATCCGTGGCTGGAGGTGCATGGCGGAGCGGTGATGCTCACCACCCCCGCCGGCCGTCCGCTGCGCATCGATCACTTCCGCCACCGCATGCGCAGCGCCTATCGGGCGGCGGGCCTGCCCGACGACTGCACCACCCACGGTCTGCGCTACACGGCGGCGACGCGCCTGCGCGAGGTGGGATGCGACTGGATGACCATCGGCGCCATCACCGGACACAAGACGGCCGAGATGGCGCGCCGCTACGCCGAACGCCGTCGCCGCGCCGAACTGGGCGGCCGCCGCGTCCAGCAGGCCCTCGATCCGTCGGACGAGACATAGACGCGTATTCGATCATCGAACGGATTATTCGAGAGTCGAAGGTAATCAGAGGATCGAGGCGAACATCCGCAATTCGGCTACGGTGGTGGGAAGCGCCTGCCGCTCCAGGCAGTCGAGATATTCGGCGACCGAGAATGGCGGGCGGGCGAGGCGTTCGCGGCAGCGGCGTACGCAACCCAGCACCTTGCCCAAAGCCGCCTCGCCGAGATCCATCTGCGCCCTGACGAAACGGTCGGGGTGGATCGCCTCCAGACCGTGACGGTCGAGGACACCGGCGGGAAAGTCCTTCAGATTGAAAGTGACCACGGCGTCGGCGCGGCTATGGGCGGCGGCGGCGACCACGTGGCGGTCGTTGGGATCGGGCAATCCGTCGATCGCGCCGATCAGCGGCTCGTAGCCTTCGACCAACGCGTCGCGGACGTGGCTGTTCATCAGCACGCGTGTGCGTTCCAGCCGCGCGCGGTCGAGGTCGGGGCGTTGCCGCAGCACGGCCCCGATCCATTCCTCGTGGATGGCGTCCGTCCACTTGGCGCGGAACAGGTCGGTCAGCGCCAGTTCGAGCAGCAGGTCGCGAAGCGGCGCCGAGTAGAGCACGCACGCGTCGTAGACGACCGCGTAACGCGACATTCAATAGCCCAATCCGAGGTCCTGGGCCTCGGCGGCCAGTTGGTCGAGGACGGCCCGGCGCTGGACGTCGATGCGGTCCTTGTAGTCCTTGACGTCCTCGAAGCGCACCCGGCGATGGGTGCCGACCCGGTGATGGGGGATTTCCCCGCGATCGAGCAGCCCGATCAGGAAAGGGCGCGACACGTTGAGGTGGTCGGCGGCCTCTTGGGTGGTCATCTCGGCGTGGATGGGGATCAGCGTCACCGCGTTGCCGGCCGCCATCTCGGCCAGCACATGGGTGAGAAGGCGGGTCGCCGCGTGCGGCAGGGTCAGCCGGGAACCGTCGTCCAGCTGCACCCGCAACGCGCCGCCCGCCGCGTGGCTGGCCAGAACGCGACTGGATTCCTCGGCGAGTCGGGCGTCGACCTCGCTCGGCATCACCGTGTCGTAGTTGGCGCGGCCGCTCATCTCTCCCTCCACGGGCTGGTGTCGTCTCGGAAATGATATGGCATCGGCCGCCCCATTCGCAATAAACGAAACGGGGGCCTTTTCAGCGTGGGAACATATCGGGAACGCGAAGTGTAAAACCGCCCGTTTGGAATTGTAAAACCGGCGGTCTGGAACAAAAAGGGAAAGGCCCTGATTCCGGTTTGGAATCAGGGCCTAAACTTGGTGGGCGCAGTAGGACTCGAACCTACGGCCCGCTGATTAAGAGTCAGCTGCTCTACCAACTGAGCTATGCGCCCCAAGCGGAGGGCGGTTATATAGCCAAGGTGGGCGGGTTTGTCGAGACCCTTTGTGCGGTCAACCCGAATCCCAGGCGCCGCGACGGCCGATTTGGACGTCGCGGTGGACGTACACGCTCATCACCAGGCCAAATCCGAACATCAGGGTCAACATGGCGGTGCCGCCGTACGAGATCAGCGGCAGCGGCACGCCGACCACCGGGATCAGGCCCATCACCATGGCTATGTTGATGAAAACATATAGGAAAAACGTGGTGGTGACGCCCAGGGCGACAAGCCGGCCGAACTGGCTGCGGCTGCGGTAGGCGATCGCGAAGCCGTAGATCAGCACCAGCGTGTAAAGCGACAGAAGCGCCAGCCCGCCCACCATGCCCAATTCCTCGGCCAGCATGGTGAAAATGAAATCGGTCTGCTTTTCGGGCAGGAAGTTCAGGTGGCTTTGGGTCCCCAGCATGAAGCCCTTGCCGAAAAGCCCGCCCGAGCCGAGCGCGATCTTCGACTGCATGATGTGATAGCCCGAGCCGAGCGGGTCGTTCTCGGGGTTCAGGAAGGTCAGCACCCGCTGCTTCTGGTACTCGCGCAGGAAGTTCCATGCCACCGGGATGGCCGCCACGCTGGCCGAGAACACCACCGCGAACTTCCAAATGCGCACCCCGGCCAGCCAGAAGATTCCACCCGACGACAGGATCAGCATAATCGCGGTGCCCAGGTCGGGCTGCTTCAGCACCAGCGCGGCGGGCGCCAGCACCATGAGAAGCGGCACGATCAGGAACACCGGCCGGCCCACCTCCTGCAGATTGGCGCCGTGGAAATAGCGGGCCAAGGCCAGCACCAGGGAGATCTTCATCACCTCGGAGGGCTGCAACTGGACGAAGCCCAGATCGATCCAGCGCTGGGCGCCCATGCCGATCGTGCCGCGCAGTTCGACCAGCACCAGCAGGATGGCGGCGATCACGTACAGCGCGTAGGCGTGCTTCATCCAGATGCGGATGTCGACCAGCCCCACCACCAGCATCACGCCCACTCCGACCCCGAATCGCACCATCTGGCGCGAGGCCCACGGATCGACATTGCCGTTGGCCGCCGAAACCAGCATCAGGAAACCGACGCCCGCGACCATGGACAGCAGCAGGATGAAGGACCAACTGACATGCCACAGCTTCTCGCGCAGCAGCATCTCGGGTCGCCGAAAGGCTCCGCCCCGCCTCATCCGCGCGTGCTCCCCGCCTTTTCGGCCAGCTTGGCGCGGGCCTGCTCGCGGCGCTGCACCTCGGTCAGGACGTCGCGGGCGATCGGCGCCGCCACCGCCGAGCCGCCGCCGCCGTGCTCGACCACCACCGAGATGGCGTAGCGCGGCGCGTCCTCGGGCGCATAGGCCACGAACAGCGCGTGGTCGCGCTCCTTCCAGGGAAGCTCGTCGTTCTTCTTGACCCCCGTCTCGCGCTCGCGCGCGGTGATCCGGCGCACCTGGGCGGTGCCGGTCTTGCCGCTCATGCGGATCGCCTCGTCCTTGATGCGGGCGTTGAACGCCGTCCCGCCCGGTTCGTTGGTCACCGCGTTCATGCCGCGCCGCGCCATGGCGATCGCCGCCTTGGGCACCTGGAGCGGCGGGAAGTCGGGGGCTGGGCGGGGCTTCATGTGGCCGTCGGCGCTCAAGCGGTCGCGCGCCACATGGGGCACCACGGCGATGCCGCCATTGGCGATGCGCGCCGTCATCAGGGCCAGTTGAAGCGGCGTGGTCAGCAGAAAGCCCTGGCCGATGCCGTTGACCAGCGTCTCGCCGGGATGCCACGGCTGGCCCAGGGTGGTCTGCTTCCATTTGCGTGACGGCACGATGCCCGAACGCTCGCCCGGCAGGTCGATGCCGGTGACCTCGCCCATGCCGAAACGCTTGGCCATGTCGGCGACCCGGTCGATGCCAACCCGGCGCGCCACCTCGTAGAAATAGACGTCGCAGGAGTGCTTGAGACCCGCCATCATGTCGACCGCGCCATGCCCACCCTTCTTCCAGCAGTGGAAGCGCGCCGTGCCCAGCGACATGTGGCCGGGGCAGAAGACGCGCTGCTCGGGGGAGATGACGCCGGCTTCCAGCCCGGCCATGGCGACGATCATCTTGAAGGTCGAGCCGGGCGGATACTGGCCGGCGATCGACTTGTTGGTCAGGGGCGCGCGCGCATTGCCCACCAAGTCCTTCCATTCGTCGGCGCGCAGGCCGCGATTGAAGGCGTTGGGGTCGAAGCTGGGCGTCGAAACCATCACCAGCACCTCGCCGGTGTGGATGTCCATCACCACCACCGAGGCGCTTTCCTCGCCCAGCCGCTGGGCGGTGTATTCCTGCAAGTCGAGGTCGATGGTCAGCGGCAACTCGGCGCCCGGCTCGCCGTCGTCGCGCGACAGCTCGCGGATCACCCGGCCGACCGCGTTGACCTCGACCTGGCTGGTTCCGCCCTTGCCGCGCAAGCCGAGGTCATAGATCCGCTCGACGCCCGCCTTGCCGATGCGGAAGCCTGGCAGTTCGAGCAGCGGGTCGCCGGTCAAGTCCTGCTCGGACACCGCCGCGACATAGCCCAGGATGTGGGCGCCCAGGCTTTCCAGCGGGTAATGGCGGCTTTGCCCCACGTCGATCATCACGCCGGGCAGATCGGGGGCGTTGACCTCGATGCGGGAGACGTCCTCCCAGGTCAGGTTCTCGCGCACCGTGACCGGCACGAAGCTGCGCCTGCGGCGGACGTCGCGCTGGATGCGGGCGCGGTCGTTGTCGGACAGCGGCACGATCTCGGACAGCGCCTTGAGGGTGGCCTCGAGGCTGCTGGTCTGCTCGGAAATCACCAGCACGCGGTAATTCAATTGATTGACCGCCATCGGCACGCCGTTGCGGTCGACGATTCGGCCGCGCGGCGGCGGCAGCAGGCGGATCGAGATGCGGTTCTCGTCGGCCAGCATGGCGTATTTGCTGGATTCGACGACCTGCAGATAATACATCCGCCCGACCAGCGTCGAGAGCAGGGCAAGCTGCGCGCCCCCCAAAAGCGCCGCCCGCCGGCTGAACACCTTCGAGCGATCGTTGTCGCGGTTGTTGCTCATCTCACGCCTGCCTGAGCAGCATCACCTGGGTGCGGGCCAAGACCCAAGCGACCACGGGATAAAGGCTGACGGTCAGCAGATATTCGAACAGCACGGCGCGGAAGGCGATGCGCCCGTCGATCAGCAGCGAGACCAGCATCCAGGCCAGTGTCGAAGCCCCTGCGGCGATCATGCCAAAACCCCACCACGCCACCACGAATGTGTTGCCCAGGAAGAAGCGCCGCTGCGCCGAGGTCACCCCCTGCACCAGCAGCAGGACCAGGGCGTTGACGCCCAACGGCGTGCCCGAGACCACGTCGAAAAGCAGCCCGATCACGAAGGCCACCCAGGCGGGCAGCAGGTCGGGCCGGAAAATCGCCCAGTAGAACACCGCCATCATCGGCAGCATCGGCGCCACGCCCGCGAAACCGGGGATGCGGGTGGGGGTGACGTTGACCAGCAGCAGGCACAGGGTCAGGCCGAACGGCACCAGATGCCGCGCCCAAATATCCATCCGGTTGACCAAGCTGGGCTTCACTCGCCGCCCTTTCGCCGCGCCGCCTCGCGGTCCGAAGGCAGCACGCCCGAAAGGCCGTAATCGACCACCGTGACATATTCGAGTTCGTGCCGGTTGACGAACGGCTCGACCCTCACGCCCCCTTCGGTCACCGCCGCCACCACGCCGACCGCCATGCCGGCCGGGAAGGCCCCGCCATGGCCCGAGGTGACGATGCGGTCACCCGGCGACAAGGGCGGCGAGGTCGACAGATAATGCAGCTTCGGGCGGTCGTTGTTGTCGCCGCCCAGGATGGCCTTGGCGCGCGAGGTTTCAACCACCACCGGGATGCGCGAATTGATGTCGGTGAGCAGCAGGATGCGCGACGACCGCTGACCCACCTCGGCGATGCGCCCGACCAGCATCTCGCCGGCCAGCACGGCTTGGCCCTTGCGCACGCCGTCGCGGCTGCCGGCGCTGATCAGCATCGAATGGACGAAGGCGCCGCCGGTGTCGCCGACCACGCGGGCGGTGATGAAGGCCGAGTCCGGATCGGCGACGAAATTGAGCTGGCCGCGCAGCACGCGGTTCTCGGCCTCGAGCCGCCGCGCCACCGTCTGCCAATGCTGAAGCTTTTCGTTTTCGGCCTTCAGCCGGCCGTTCTCGGCGCGCAGTTGGGCCAATTCGCGAACGTTCTCGACCACCTCGGCGATCACCGAGGCGGGACGAGACAGAACGTCGAGAATCGGCGTCACGGCGTCGGTGACCGCGACCCGCGCCCGCTCGACCAGCAAGGTGTCGGCCTTGCCCAGCAGCATCAAACCGAAGGCGAAGGCCACCATGCCCACGAAGGCGAAGCGGTGGGCCATCTGCCTCAGCACCACCAGACGGCCCATTGGCCCCGAATGCTGCTTCAAGCGTTCCCCCTGACGCCAGAGCCCCTTCCGTACACGCGGAACCGGCTTTGGAATTCGCGTGGCGGGCGAAGAGTGCTCCCGCCCCTCAATACATCGTCGTCAGCACGTTCTTCAGCTTGGGCATTTCCTCGAGCGCCCGCCCGGTCCCCAGCGCCACGCAGGACAGCGGGTCGTCGGCGATGGTCACCGGCAGGCCGGTGGCGTGGCGCAGCACGAAGTCCAGGTTGGACAGCAGGGCGCCGCCGCCGGTCAGCACGATGCCCTTGTCGACGATGTCGGCGGCCAATTCCGGCGCGGTGTGCTCAAGCGCCACCTTGACCGCCTCGATGATCGCGCCGACCGGTTCGGCCAGGCTTTCGGCGATCTGGCGCTCGCTGATGATCAGTTCCTTGGGAACCCCGTTCATCAGGTCGCGGCCCTTGATCTCCATGGTGCGGCCCTCGCCGTCCTCGGGCGGGCAGGCGGAGCCGATTTCCTTCTTGATGCGCTCGGCCGAGCCTTCGCCGACCAGCAAATTGTGGTTGCGGCGGATGTAGGCGATGATCGCCTCGTCCATCTTGTCGCCGCCCACCCGCACGCTGCGCGAATAGACGATGCCGCCCAGCGAGAGCACCGCCACCTCGGTGGTGCCGCCGCCGATGTCGACCACCATCGAGCCGGTCGGCTCGGTGACCGGCAGGCCGGCGCCGATCGCGGCGGCCATCGGCTCCTCGATCAGGAAGACCCGCCGCGCGCCGGCGCTTTCCGCCGATTCCTGGATGGCGCGCCGTTCGACCGCCGTCGAGCCCGAAGGCACGCAGACGATGACCAGCGGGCTTGCGAAGCTGCGCCGGTTGTGAACCTTGCGGATGAAGTGCTTGATCATCTCCTCGGCCACTTCGAAATCGGCGATCACGCCGTCCCGAAGCGGGCGGATGGCCTGGATGTAGCCGGGGGTTCGCCCCAGCATCATCTTGGCCTCGTCACCGACCGCGAGAACTTTCTTCTTGCCTTTTTCCTCGGCGATGGCGACGACCGACGGCTCGTTGAGGACGATTCCGCGTCCTTTCACGTAGACCAGCGTATTCGCGGTCCCCAGGTCGATCGCCATGTCGGCGGACATCCACCCCGTCACTCTCGAAAACATTCGGCCTCACACTCATGCGGTTCGTTCGCGACAATGCCGGAGGTCGCCCCCCGGCACGGCCGTAGAAAAAGGTCCGGACGCCGCGTCTTCATATCACGCGGACAGGGCTTCCGGTGCTGTTTTTTGCCGCTTCACGAGCAGCTTGTTCAAGGCGTTCACGTACGCGCGGGCCGATGCCACCAAAGTGTCGGTGTCGGCGCTCTGGCCGTTGACGGTCTTGCCGTCCTCCTCGAGCCGCACGGTCACTTCCGCCTGGGCGTCGGTGCCCTGGGTCACGGCGTTGACCTGGAACAACTGCAACCGCACCTCGTGCGGGAACAGCGCCTTGATGGCGTTGAAGGTGGCGTCCACGGGACCGTCGCCGGTCGCGGTGTGGGCGCGGGTCTCGCCATCGACCTCCAGTTCCAGCGAAGCGCTGGGCGGGCGGTGCTTCGATCCGCAGACCACTTCCAGGGAAACGAACCGGATGCGGTCGTTGGCGCGCAAGACCTCGTCGTCGACCAGGGCTTCGATGTCCTCGTCGAACACTTCCTTCTTCTTGTCGGCCAGATCCTTGAACCGGCGGAAGGCGTCCTCGACCGCGTTGTCGCCCAGATCCCAGCCCAGCTCTTTCAGCTTCGACTTGAAGGCGGCGCGACCGGAATGTTTGCCCAGCACCAGGGTCGAACGGTTCAGGCCGACCGACTCGGGCGTCATGATCTCATAGGTCTGGGCGTTCTTCAGCACCCCGTCCTGATGGATGCCCGATTCGTGCGCGAAGGCGTTGGCGCCGACGATCGCCTTGTTGGGCTGCACCACGAATCCGGTGATCGCCGAGACCAGCTTCGAGGCGCGGATGATGTTCTCGGTCTTGACGCCGGTGGTGAAGGGCATGCGGTCGTGGCGGGTGCGCAGCGCCATCACCAGCTCTTCCAGCGCGGCGTTGCCGGCCCGCTCGCCCAGGCCGTTGATGGTGCATTCGACCTGGCGGGCGCCGTTGTTGACCGCCGCCAGCGAATTGGCCACGGCCAGGCCCAGATCGTTGTGGCAGTGCACCGAGATGACCGCCTGGTCGATGTTGGGCACGCGGTTGAACAGCATGGCGATCAGCGCGCCGTATTCGTCGGGCACCGCGTAGCCGACCGTGTCGGGAATGTTGATGGTGCGCGCCCCGGCGGCAATCGCCGCCTCGACGCAGCGGCACAGGAAGTCGTGCTCGGTGCGCGAGCCGTCCTCGGCCGACCACTCGACGTCGTCGCACAGCTTGCGGGCCATGCCCACGCTGTCCTTGACCGCCTGGAGCACCTTGTCGGGCTCCATCTGCAGCTTGAACTTCATGTGCAGCGGCGAGGTCGAGATGAAGGTGTGGATGCGGCCGCGCTCGGCCGGGCGAATCGCCTCGGCGCAACGCTCGATGTCGCCGCGGGTGGCGCGCGCCAGTCCGCAGACGGTGGCCTTGGTCACGGCGCGGGCGACCGCCGACACGCCCTCGAAATCACCGTTCGAGGCGATCGGGAACCCGGCCTCGATCACATCGACGCCCATCTCCTCGAGCACCAGCGCGATGCGGACCTTCTCGTCCAGATTCATCGAGGCGCCGGGCGACTGCTCGCCGTCGCGCAGGGTGGTGTCGAAGATGGTGATGCGGTTTTGGTCCATACGGGCAACCATGGTGTTCGGGTCCTTGCAATTCCGTTGCGACTTGGATTGGTGCGGGAGTCCCCTGAACGATTCGCCGCCGCGGACGAACCGCGGCCGAGCGAAGGGTCAGGGGCACCTAAGTCGCAGGGCCCGTTCAACGGGGAGCGGCGACCCCGACCGGGCGCGAGCCGCCGCGCCGACCAACTGGCCGGCGTGCCGATCCCAATACCCGTGATTCCGGTGCGCCCTCATTATCGCTCCACCCGTTTGCCGGTCGTTACGGCCACCTGGGCAATCGCCGTCCCACCTCCACCATAGGAAGTGGGGAACGGCCACGATTGTCAACAAGATTGGCTAACACACTATGAACCTTCTGATACAAAGGCAAGCACGCGATGAGTCCCCCTAATCGATAAGGCCCTCACGGGGCGGCTTGCCAAGACCCCCGAGGGCGTCTTATACCGGCTTCATGGATTGCGTACTCACCCTGATCGCCGCCGCGCCCGACGGCCTGGACGACGCCCTGGCGCAAGGGGTGCGCGGCGCGTTGCGCGACCTTGGCGCCGACACCGGCCCGGTTCGCTGGCTGGCCGAAGGCCGCGCCTGCGACCTGCCCTTCGCCATGCTGGCGCTCGAACAGGCCGAGGCCGCCGCCCGACCGATCCTGGGCGACTCCCCGATCGACATGGTGGCGCAAGCCGCCGAGGGCCGACGCAAGAAGCTGCTGGTCGCCGACATGGATTCGACGATCGTCATCGGCGAGACGCTGGACGAGTTGGCCGAGTTCGCCGGCATCAAGGCGCATATCGCGGCGATCACGGCGCGCGCCATGAACGGCGAGATCGACTTCAAGGCCGCCTTGCGCGAGCGGGTCTCGCTGCTCGCCGGCCTGCCCGGCCTAGCGCTGGAGAAGACCTGGGAACGGGTCGAGCTGATGCCCGGCGCCAAGACGCTGGTCGCCACGATGCGCCACGGCGGCGCCCACACCGTGCTGATCTCGGGCGGCTTCCGCTATTTCACCAGCCGGGTGCGCGCGTTGTGCGGCTTCGACCGCGACCTCTCCAACGATTTCGAATACGCCGCCGACGGCAGCCTGACCGGCAAGGTGATCGAGCCGATCCTCGATCAGGCGGTCAAGCTGGAAACCCTGGTCCGCGTGGCCGGCGAACAGCAGATCCCGCTGCGCCTCGCCCTGTCGGTCGGCGACGGCGCCAACGATTTGGCGATGATCCAGGCCGCCGGACTGGGCGTGGCCTACCACGCCAAGCCGATCGTCGCCACCCAGGCGCGCACCCGAATCGACCACGGCGACCTGACGGCGCTGCTGTTCGCCCAGGGCTATGGGGCGGACGAGTTCCGGGACTGAGCGCCTGCTCCAACCTGTCACGCGGCTGGTTGGACGTCTCACGCGATCATGGTATTGTGAGGCATGAGCCAGTCCTCAACGATCCTCGCGGCGCGAGCACCCGCCAAGCGGTCGGCCAAACCACGGCTTGGCGCGAGCGTCGAGCCGGCCGAGAAGGACGCACTCCTCTCGATGGACGTGGAAGGCCAGATCCTTCGCCGCCATAAGGTAAAGCGCTCGGCAGACATCGACGAAGCACGGAACGCCCTTGAGTCCGCCAGAACCCGCCACCGAAACCGGCGTGAGGAATGAGAACGACGGTCGGGAATATTCTCGACGGGGTCACCCAAGAACTTCGGCGCCATGCGAATATCAGAATAACGGTTCGGGACGGCGGAATGGCGTCCGTCGAAGTCGAGTTGAGGTCGGGCGGAGGCATTCCCGACCTGTGGACTCCTCCGGCGATCGCCCGCTTCCTACGCGCTCAGATCATTTGCCAACCCTACTCGCTGACAGGTTCGTTGCCGGCCGGCTATCGGAACAGCCTCAGCCCGAGCGAACTGATCGACGGTCTGGTGGTTTACGCGGCGCTCGGATTCTTCACCCATCGCCACTCCCAACTCTGCGTCCGCTGCGGCGATGCCGTCATGGGATGCCGAGGCAACGACTGCGTAATTCGGGCCGGCCGTGTGCAAGCGACGAAACTTCTGGGGCGCGGCGCCGAACACACCTACCACAAGTTGGTCGACCTCCTGCTGGCGGACGACGCCGTCGTCACAGACTATGTTCGGATGTTCATCCGAACGTCGCGCCGAATCGCCGTGACCGCCGGGTCCCCCCGCACGGTCACGACGTAACCCTCAGCGCCCGACCGAACCGGTCTTTTGATCCCCGTCGACGCGCAACGCCACGAA
>JADFZP010000051.1 GCA_015232485.1 Alphaproteobacteria bacterium | reverse complement strand
GGACCGCGACTCGCGCATCCTGGCCGACGAACGGCGGCGGTTGGCCGAAGTCATCTGGGGCACCAATGTCGGCACCTGGGAATGGAACATCGCGACCGGCGAGACGACGTTCGACGAAGGCTGGGCCGAGATCGTCGGCCACACCCTCGACGAGCTGGCCCCGGTCTCCATCGAGACTTGGCACAGACTCATCCACCCCCACGACGTCAAGCGTTCGGCCGCCGCGTTGGAACGCCACTTCGCCGGCCATGACCAATACTACGAATGCGAAGCGCGGATGCGCCACGCCAGCGGGCGCTGGGTCTGGGTTCTGGACCGCGGCAAGGTGGTCGAGTGGACCGCCGACGGCAAACCGCTACGCATGTCGGGCACCCATCTGGACATCACCAAGCGCAAGGATGCCGAACTCGCCGCGCGACAAGCCTCGCATCGTCTGGCGGTGATCCTCGATTCGGTGAGCGAGGGGATCTACGGCATCGATTCGGACGGGCGGACCACCTTCGTCAATCGCGCCGCGACCCGGATGCTCGGTTGGACGCGGGAAGAAATGCTGGGCGCCGGCGAGCGCCAGCCCAACCGCAAGGACGAGGCGGCCGAAGCGATGTTCCTGCGCAAGGACGGCACCTCGTTCCCCGCCGAATACGTGTCCAGCCCGGCGGTCGATCCGGACGGCCGGGTCAGCGGGGCCGTCGTGGTGTTCCGCAATGTCGGAGAACGGACCAAGCTTCTGCACAACCTGGAACGCTCGAACGCCGAGTTGGAACAATTCGCCTATGTGGTGTCGCACGATTTGCGCCAGCCGTTGCGCATGATCAACAGCTACTCCACGTTGCTGGCGCGCCGCCTGGGCGATAGCCTGGACGCGGACGGACGCGAATTCCTTCATTTCGTGTGCGACGGCGCCATCCGCATGGACCGCATGCTGATCTCGTTGCTGGAATATTCAAGGGTGGGCCGCAAGGGACAGCCGATGGATTGGATCGAGTCGGGCGCCGTGCTCGACGAGGCGCTTCTCTACCTCAAGCCCGACGCGGACGAACTCGGCGCCGAAATCACCGTCGACGGCGAGATGCCCACGGTGTTCGCCAGCCGCGACGAACTGATCCGCCTGTTCCAGAACCTGCTGGGCAACGCCATCAAGTACCGGGCGGCCGATCGCTGCCCGCGGATCGCGGTGTCGGTCGCCGCCATGCCGGAGGAATGGGTGTTTTCGGTGCGCGACAACGGCATCGGCATCGACCCCCGGCAATTCGGCCGGCTGTTCCAGGTCTTCCAACGTCTGCACGGCCAGGGCCGATACGAAGGCACGGGCATCGGCCTCGCCGTGTGCCGCAAGATCGTCGAACGTCACGGCGGTCGCGTCTGGATCGAGTCGCCGGGCGAGGGCGCGGGCAGCACCTTCCTGTTCACCATGCCGCGCCGTCCGCCCGCCGCGGTGATGCCTCCTCCTTCATCGGAACGGATCGTCGAGACCATGGAGTCCTCCCCATGACCACCGCCCCCACCGCCCTGCGGATCCTCCTGATCGAGGACAGTCCCGGCGACGCCGGGCTGATCCGCCGCGCCCTGCTCGAGGCCGACTGCCCGCTCGCCGCCTTGAACTGGGTCGAAACCCTGGCGGAAGGCCGCGATCTGGCGACCACGCGGGAGTACGACGCGGCGCTGCTCGACCTGTCCCTGCCCGACTCGGCCGGCTTGGACACCGTCCGGAGCCTGCGCGCCGCCGCCCCCAACCTGCCGATCGTCGTGCTGACCGGCTTCGACGACATGGCCTTCGCCCTCGCCGCGCTGGAGGCCGGCGCCCAGGACTATCTGGTCAAGGGCGAGGCCGAGGGGCGCGATCTGATCCGCTCGGTCCGCTACGCGCGCGAGCGGCAATCCCTGGAAGCCGAGTTGGAGAGAAGCCGCGAACGTTTCCGCAGCTTCGCCGAGGCGGGCTCCGACTGGCTGTGGGAAACCGACGCCGAGCACCGCTTCACCTACCTGTCCGAGGCGTTCGAGAGCATCACCGGGTTCCCGCGCGCCGACGTGCTGGGCAAGTGCCGGCATGAGATGTTCTCGTTGGATATTCCGGCGACCGACTGCCAGGAACACCTCGCCGCGCTGGACCGCCGCGAGGGCTTCAAGAACTTCGAATACCCGCTGGACGATGACGCCGGCTCGCTGCGGTTCTTCCGGGTGTCGGGAACGCCGATCTATTCGGGTGATCGCTTCACCGGCTACCGGGGAGTCGGCTCGGAGGTGACCCGCTTCAAGATGATGGGTCAGGAACTGCGCGATCGGCTGCTGGAACTCGAATATTCCCGCCGCCAGATGGAGGAGCAGGCCACGCGAATGGCCCAGTTGGCCGAGGAGGCCGACTTCCTGAAGGTGCGCGCCGAAGAGGCGGCTCGCGCCAAGGCGGACTTTCTGGCCACCATGAGCCACGAAATCCGCACGCCGATGACCGGCGTGCTGGGCATGGTCGATCTGCTGCTGGGGGAAACGCTGTCCAGCCGGCAGAAGCAGTTCGTCGAGACCATCAAGGAAGCCGGCGAAACGCTGCTGACCATCCTCAACGACATCCTCGACATCTCGAAGCTGGAGGCCGGGCGGCTGGATCTGACGCCCGAGCCGACCGACTTGGCTGTGGTGGCGGAAAGCGTGCGCCAATTGTTCGGCGCGCGGGCCGCCGAACATGGCCTCGAATTGCGGGTCGAGGTCGCCGACGCGGTTCCGGGGCGCGTGATGACCGATGGCCACCGGCTGCGCCAAGTGCTGTTCAATCTGGTCGGCAACGCGGTCAAGTTCACCGAAAGCGGCTCGGTGACGCTTGGACTGGCGTGCGCGCCCGAGCCCGGCGGCGAGCGGTCCATCCTGCGGTTCTCGGTGACCGACACCGGACCCGGCGTGGCGCCCGACGCCCTGGCCGGGCTGTTCACGCGCTTTCAGCAGGCCGACCAAAGCATCGACCGCAAATTCGGCGGCACCGGGCTGGGCCTCGCCCTGTGCAAGGCGATCACCGAGATGATGGGCGGAACCATCGGCGTCGAAAGCGAACTCGGCAAGGGAAGCCGCTTCTTCGTTTCGATCCCCATGCAAGTGCTGACCGAGGCCGAAGCGATCGGCCGGGGCGAGGCCAAGGACTCCGGCCAGGGCGCCCCGCTCACCGGGCTGCGCCTGCTGGTCGCCGAGGACAACCGCATCAATCAGATGCTGCTGCGCGAAATCCTGGGCAAGATTGGCGAGGTGGTGGTGGCGGCCAACGGCCAGGAGGCCGTCGACACCTTCGCGGGCGGCGGCTTCGACGCCATCGTGATGGACGTCCGCATGCCGGTGATGGGCGGGCTGGAGGCGATCCGCCTGATCCGCGCCACACCCGAAGGACGCGCCACGCCGATCCTCGCGCTATCCGCCGACGTGATGCCCGAACATGTCGAGCAACATCTGGCGGCCGGCGCCGACGCCAGCCTGGGCAAGCCGATCGACATGCGCGAGCTGATCGTCACCGTCGCCACGCTGATCGCCAACGCCCGGCGGCGGGAACGCTGAACCTGACGGAATTTTCATCGTCATTCCCGCGAAAGCGGGAATCCACTGTGACGCCGCACCCATCGCCACACCCAACATGGGCCCCCGCTTTCGCGGGGGCGACGAGCAAAGGTGGCTCAAGACGACCGCCGTCCCCGCCGCGCGACCAAGCGCATGAGCAGGCTGGCCAGAACGCTCGGCTTCAAATTGCGCCACACCACCATGATCGCCCCTTTTTGCGATAGCTTCTCATTCGCATGATGACAGGGCGGGCCGGGCGCGGCAAGGGTTCCGGACGGCATGAAAAAGGCGCCGAAGGGAAGTCCATTCGGCGCCTTTGGGTCTACTCGTCGCTGGGGGCCGCGGCCGGCTGCTTGGCGCGCGCCTGATCCTCGAGTTCCTTGAGCGTGTAGTCGTTGGTCATCACCCGCGCGATCCGCTGGATCAGCGTCTTGGTGGTGAAGGGCTTGACGATGAAATCGTTGGCCCCGGCGTTCTTCGCCTCTTTCAGGCGCCACAGCTCGGAATAGCCGGTGATCATGATGATCGGCAGCCGGCGGCCATCCTTGTCGATGTCGCGGCGCACGATGCGGGTGAACTCGACCCCGTCCAGGCCATCCATGACGTAATCGACCAGCGCGATGTCGGCGGGCCATTCCTGCAACATCTGAAGCGCCTCGACCCCCGACGACGCCTCCATGGTCTGCGACACGTTGACGCTGCGCAAGATGGTGTTGATCAGGCGGCGCATGTTCCCATTGTCATCGACGATGAGAACGCGCAAATCTTCCAGCTTCATAAAAGCCCTCCCCCATTCCCCAATCACGAAGCCGTGCGTCAGTCGCCGCGCCCGACATCCATGAAGAAGTCGATCCCCACCGACGCGGCCGCTTCGCCAGCCTTGGGGTTGTTCTCGACCAATGGCCGATAGCCCATGTCCTCTTTCAGAATGTGCTCGCTCAGCCAGCGTTGGAGGAACTTGGAAAGGTCTTCGATGTTGACCGCGTTGGGATCGTCGCTGTAACGCCCCAGGTACTCGATGACTTGGCTTTTGAGCAGATCGTGCTTCTGCTTGTGCTGCGGCAAAACGGTGTAGCCCACCGTCTGCATCATCTTCTCTTCGCGCTCGAAATGGTATTCGGTGTAGTCGAACAACGCCGCCAGAACGGTGCCGATCACGGCATGGGCTTCGCTTCCGGCCGCCGCGCTGTCGATCTGACCGATCAGTTCGATGAGCACCTTGTGGTCCGAGTCGATCTCGTCGACGCCGACGCTGTATTTCTGCGACCAGACCAGCCGCTCGCCCGAACCGTCGGCAACACCACTCGACAACATCTGTTCACCTCTGGATTGCGTTGCGCGGTGGCCCGCCGAAGAAAATCCCGGCCATCGCCTTCCCCCATCGACACCCGATGCCGTCACCTGATGACAGCAGGCCCGAACAGTAGCATGTTTCATTGATCGATTGAACGGCTTTTGGCACCAAGGGGAGGCGCGCTTGACGGAAGAGGACGTTGAAATCCTGTCGAAAGAAGTGTCCTTTTCCGGCTTCTTCAAGCTGGTGACGTGGCGCTTGCGCCATCGCCGCTTCGATGGCGGCTGGACGGGCGCGATCAGCCGCGAGGTCTTCGAGCGCGGACACGCGGTCGGCGTGCTGCTTTACGATCCGGCGCGCGACGAGGTCGCCCTGGTCGAGCAGTTCCGGGTCGGCGCGCTGGCCGCCGGCATGGCGCCCTGGCTGCTGGAGGTGGTGGCGGGCATGATCGACGACGGCGAGACTCCCGCCGAGGTCGCCCACCGCGAAACGATCGAGGAGGCCGGCCAGCCCCCTCTGGAACTGGTCCGCATGCTGCGCTATCTGGTCAGCCCCGGCGGCACCTCCGAGACGGTCGAGCTGTTCTGCGCCCGCGTCGACACCGCCACGATGGGCGGCCTGTTCGGCATCGAGGCGGAAGGCGAGGACATCCTGGTCAGGGTCTTGCCGGCCGACGAGGCCATCGGCATGCTGGCCGACGGCCACATCGACAATTCCGCGACGGTCATTGCGCTGCAATGGCTGGCGCTCAACCGCGACATGCTGCGCCTTCGCTGGCGCTGACGGAGACCGCACATGGAGTTTCGCAAGGACTTCGTCGACGCGATCGGCGACACGCCGATGATCCGCCTGGTGGCCGCCTCCGAGGCGACCGGCTGCGAGATCCTGGGCAAGGCCGAATTCCTCAATCCCGGCGGTTCGGTCAAGGACCGCGCCGCCCTGGCCATCATCACCGACGCCGAGCGAAGGGGCCTGCTGGCGCCGGGCGGGGTGATCGTCGAGGGCACGGCCGGCAACACCGGCATCGGCTTGACCCTGGTCGCGAACGCGCGCGGCTATCGCACCGTGATCGTGATGCCCGAGACGCAAAGCCAGGAAAAGAGGGACATGCTGCGTCTGGTCGGCGCCGATCTGCGGCTGGTGCCTGCGGTGCCCTACGCCAATCCGGGCAATTACGTGCGCTGGTCGGAAACCCTGGCCAAGCAACTGGCCGAAACCGAGCCGGCCGGCGTGCTGTGGGCCAACCAGTTCGACAACACGGCCAATCGCTTGGGCCATTACGCCACCACCGGCCCCGAGATCTGGCGCCAGACCGACGGCCGCGTCGACGCCTTCACCTGCGCGGTCGGCACCGGCGGCACCTTGGCCGGCGTGGGCATGGCGCTGAAGGAGCGCAATCCCAACGTTCGCATCGTGCTGGCCGACCCGATGGGCTCGGCGCTTTACAACTGGTACGCGGCGGGCGAGTTGAAGGCCGAGGGCACCTCGATCACCGAGGGCATCGGCCAGGGCCGCGTCACCCGCAATCTCGACGGCGCGCCGATCGACGATCAGGTGCGGGTCACCGACGAACAGGCGCTGCCCCTCCTGTTCGATCTGATCCGCCAGGAAGGCTTGGTGCTGGGCGGATCGTCGGGCATCAACGTGGTGGCGGCCATCGAGGTGGCGCGCCGCATGGGGCCGGGCCACACCATCGTCACGGTGCTATGCGACGGCGGCTCGCGCTACCAGAGCAAGCTTTACAATCCGGCCTTCCTGCGCGAGAAGGGTCTACCCGTCCCGGGATGGTTGGCGTGAATGGGAGAAACGGAACGATGACGGACGCCCTGGTCACCACGGACTGGCTGGAAGCCCATCTCGACGCCCCGGACGTGCGGGTGGTCGACGCCAGCTACTATCTGAAAATCCAGAACCGCGACCCCAAGGGAGAGTTCGCCGACGAGCACATCCCCGGCGCCGTGTTCTTCGACATCGACGAGATCGCGGACGAGACGTCGAGCCTGCCCCACATGCTGCCACCGCCCGAGAAATTCGCGGCCAGGATGCGCCGGATGGGCCTGGGCGACGGCAATCGCATCGTGGTTTACGACACCAATGGCGGCGGCAGCGCCGCCTGCCGCGCCTGGTGGATGTTCCGCGTGTTCGGCCACCGCGAGGTCAGCGTGCTGGACGGCGGCTTCCCGAAATGGCTGCGCGAGCAGCGTCCGGTGACCGACCAGCCGACCCCCCCGCGCGAGCGCCACTTCACGGCGCGCGTCGACACCACGCTGGTCCGCGAGGTCGGGCAGATCCTCGCCAATCTGGAGACCGGCCGCGAGCAGGTGGTCGACGCCCGCTCGCCCGGACGCTGGCGCGGCACCGATCCCGAGCTGTGGCCGGTGAACAAGGTCGGCCGCATTCCCGGCAGCCTGAACCTGCCCTTCGTCGATCTGATCGACGGCCGCTCGAAGACCTTTTTGTCCCCCGAAGTCATCCGGGAGCGTTTCCAAGCGGCGGGGGTCGACCTCAAGCGACCGATCGTGGCCAGTTGCGGATCGGGCGTCACCGCCTGCGTGCTGGCGCTGGGGCTGCATTTGATCGGCCGCGACGACGCGGCCATTTACGACGGTTCGTGGGTGGAATGGGGAAATCGCGACGACACGCCGGTCGAAACGAACTGACCGGACCCGATCACCGGCCGGCCTGGATGCGCTACCGCGGCAAGATCGTCGGCGGCGTGGTGGGCATGATGATCGCCGGTCCGATCGGTCTGGTGGTCGGCGTCCTGATCGGCGGCAAGTGGGACAAGAAACACGCGCGCAAGGCCCTGGCGGCGCGCTGGTCCGACGAGGGCGTCGCCGCCGCCGTCGTGGTGCTGGCGGCCAAGCTGGCCAAGGCCGACGATCTGGTCACCGCCGACGAGGTCGCGGTCTTCCGCCGCCTGCTGAACGTGCCGCCCGCATCCGTCGACCGGGTCGCCGCGCTGTGGCGCGAGGCGCGCGAGACGCCCTCGGGCTATGAGCCCTATGCCCGCCATCTGGCGCAGGTCTACGGCCGCGACCAGGACATGCTGAAGCGCATTCTGAACATGCTGCGGGCCGTCGCCGAGGCCGACCAGATCATCACCCCCGGCGAACGCTGGATGATCGAGGACATCGCCCGCATCTTCGGGCTGGGCACCGACTGGGGGGCGGTCACCGTCGAGCCGCTACCCTACACCCATCTCGACGAGGCGGCGCGCGGCCTGTTCGGCGGCGGCGGCATGGACGAGCCGCATCTTGGGCTGGGCCAGAACCTCGCCACCCGGATCGAAAGCCTGGGCCGCCAATTGTTGCTGCGACCGTGGCTGCGCCCGCTGGTCGCGATCGGCTCGGGCCTGGGCACCGCGATGATGGTCGCGGTCTCCGACATCGCCGTCGGGCTGTTCGCCTTCAGCGAGCCGGCGCTGGCCACCCTGGCCGGAGCGATCGTCGCGGTGGGCGCCCAGACCGCCCTGCCCCGCCCGCCCGGCGCCAATGACGAGATTTTCGAAGCGGCCCGCGCCGCCCATCTCGACCCCGAGGAGGTGCTGCGCGCCATCGCGGAGTGCGAGGCCGCCATCAAGCGCGTCGAGGCCGCCGCCGCCCCGCTGACCGGCCCGGTGGCCAACAAGGCGAAGGCGATTTGCGCCCTGGGCCGCCAGATCGTCGAGGAGATGCGCAGCGATCCGCGCGACGTGGCGCGCTCGAAGCCCTTCCTGGCGCACTACCTCGAAGCGACCCTGGACGTGGTGCGCCGCTGGGCCGACTTGAAATCCAAGGCGCCGAGCGGTGGCCGCGCCGCCTCGGTGCTGGCCAAGCTGGAACCGCTGCTCGACGACATCGAGGGCCTGTTCCAGAAGCATTACGACCATGCGGTGGCCGACGACGCGCTGGAATTGGACGTCACGATCGAATCGCTGCAACGCATGATCAAGTCGGAAACCCAGAACGCCCGGCAGGAGAAGCCATGACCACCGACCCCACCCCGCCCGCCGCCTTCGCCGAGCTTCCGGCGGAGCGCCGCCAGCGTATCGAGGCGCTGATCGGGTCGATCGACATCGGCGACAGTCACAGCATCATCGCCTTCGGCAGCGACGCCCAGCGCAGCTTGACCGCCGTCAGCGAGCAGATCCTGGAAGGCGTGCGCAACAAGGACACCGGGCCGGCCGGCGAGGCGCTGAACGGCATGGTGCTGAAGGTCCGCGATCTCGACCCGCGCGCCCTGCGCGAGGCGCGCGAGCCCGGCTGGTTCGAGCGCACCGTGCTGCGCCGGATCAGCCCGGTGGCGCGCTTCCTGCAACGCTACGAGACGGTGCGCCTGCAAGTCGAGCGCGTGCAAAGCGAGCTGGAGGGCCACCGCCTCAAGATGGTCCAAGACATCGGCCGCCTTGACCAGCTTTATGAAATCACCCTCGAATTCTTCCACGAGCTTTCGGACTACATCCTGGCGTTGGAAGAGCGCCTGCGCCGCCTGGACGCCGACGAACTGCCCGCCGCCCGCGCCGCCGCCGAGACCAACCGCGATCTGCTCGCCGCCCAACGGGTCAGCGATCTCGAGGCGGTGCGCGCCGATCTCGAACGCAAGCTGCACGATCTCAGGCTGACCCGCCAGGTCACCATGCAAAGCCTGCCCAGCATCCGCCTGAACCAGGATCTCGACAAGGCGCTGGCCTCGAAGATTCAAAGCGTGGTGCTGAACACCCTTCCTTTGTGGAAGAACCAGATGGCCCAGTCGGTCACCTTGTTCCGCACCCGCGCGGCGGCCGGCGTGCTGAAGGAGGTCAGCGACACCACCAACCGCCTGCTCGAACACAACGCCGCCAGCCTGAAGGAGGGCAACAAGGCGGTGCGCGGCGTGGTCGAGGAAGGCATCTTCGGCATCGACAGCATCGAAAAGGCCAACCGCATGCTGATCGAGGTGATCCAGGAATCGATCGACATGACCGCCGAGGGCCGCCGCCGCCGCCAAGAGGCCGAACGGCGCCTGGCCGAATGCGAGCGGGAACTTAAGACCAAGCTGCTGGAGGTCAGGGACGCGCGCCCCGCCCCATGACCTATTGATGGGCACCCGACGGCTCCCCATCTCTGAAAGACGGAGTGAACCGCCGAGGGTGCCCAGATGCGCAATACCAGGATGAAAGTGGCCGTCCGCGAAAAGCCGAGCGTCGTCCCGGCGACCATGGCGCTGGTGGCGGCGGCGATGCTGCTGGCCGGATGCAACACGTTCTCCGGCATGGGCCAGGACCTCCAATCGGCCGGCAAATCCGTCGAGCGGACGGCCGAGCGGACCAAGTAGGGCACCTCCCACTGGCGTCGGCCGGGCGGCGGTGCCACAATCCCGGCCATGAAACGCGACACCTTCATCGCCCATGCCGGCCGCCATCCGGCCGAGCATCGCGGCGCGGTCAATCCGCCCGTCTACCGGGCCTCGACCATTGTTCAGCCCAGCCTCGACGCGCTGGAGCACGCCCGGCGCACCCCCTTCGAGGGCGTGCGCTACGGGCGGCTGGGCACCCCCACCACGCAGGCGCTGGAAGAGGCGGTGGCCGGGCTGGAGGGCGGCTGGCGGTCGATCTCGATGCCTTCGGGGCTGGCGGCGATCACCGCGACGTTGCTCGCCTTCGTCGAGACGGGCGATCATCTGCTGATGACCGACGGCGTCTATTTGCCGACCCGGCGTTTCTGCGACGGCGTGCTGGCCCGCCTGGGGGTCGAGACCACCTATTACGACCCCACGGTGGGCGCCGGCATCGCCGCGCTGATCCGCCCCAACACCCGGCTGGTGTTCGTCGAATCGCCCAGCTCGATGACCTTCGAGATGCAGGACGTGCCGGCCATCGCCGCCGCCGCGCACGCCGCGGGCGCCGTGGTGGTGATGGACAACACCTGGGGCACGCCGCTGTTCTTCAAGCCGTTCGAGCACGGCGTCGACGTCTCGCTGCAAGCCGCCACCAAATACCTGGTCGGCCATTCCGACGCCATGCTGGGGCTCATCACCACCACCGAGCCGCATTGGCAACGCCTGAAGATCGCCGTCACCGGGCTGGGTCAGGCGCCCGGTTCGGAAGAGGCGTGGCTGGGCCTGCGCGGACTGCGCACCCTGTCGGTGCGCCTGGAACGCCACCAGCGCAACGGCCTTGAAGTGGCGACTTGGCTGGAGGGCCGCCCCGAGGTGGCGCGCGTCCTCCACCCCGCCCTGCCCTCGCATCCCGGCCACCAAATCTGGCGCCGCGACTTCCTGGGCGCGCCGGGCCTGTTCGGCGTCGAGCTGAAGCCGGCGCCCAAGCCCGCCCTGGCCGCCATGCTGGACGGGCTGGGCCTGTTCGCGATGGGCTATAGCTGGGGAGGTTTCGAAAGCCTGGTGGTCCCCGGCGACGGCTCGATCACGCGCACCGTCGGCGACTGGCGCACCACCGGCCCGTATCTGCGCCTGCATGTCGGGCTGGAAGACCCCGCCGACCTGATCGCCGACCTGGAGGCGGGTTTGGCGCGGCTGGTCAAAGGTTGCGGCTGAGTTCGCCAAGGGCGATGGTCAGAACGCGCTCGCGCCAATCGTGAAAGCGCGTGCGCTGCAACCGCGCGATCAGTCGAATCAATGGCGCGAGGTCGCCCTTGTCGCCGGCTTCGAGCGCGTCGAGGTAATCGGCCTTGTCGTCTCGGGTCACGACGAATGGAAACAGTCCGGCCTGCACCAGGACCAGCGTCGCCAAGGCCCGCGCGACCCGCCCGTTGCCGTCCTGGAAGGGATGGATTTGCGTGAAGCGGTGGTGCAGCCATGCCGATCTGACGGCGGCATCGACGCCTTGCCGCGCGTAATCGGCGTGCAGGCCGACAAGGCGGTCCATTTCCGACGCGACCTGCTCGGGCGGGCAATAGGCGTAGACCGTGCCATCCCGTGTGGGGAAGTTCCGTTGCGTCTTCCAGTCGCCCTTGAGCAACGGAATTCGAGTTTCCTGGCTGCGGACCAACGCCGCGTGGAGTTCCTTGATGTACGAGGTCGAGAGATCCCGCTTCCTGGCCACGAAGTCGAAGACCCCGTCCAGCGCGTCCTTCTGATCGCCAAGCAGCCGAAGCACCCACTCGCGCGGCTTGTTGGTCGCGCCATGGCCAAGCAACTCGGCATGGAAGCCGCGCTCGATCAAGGTCACGGTCACGCCGCGATCGATATCGTAGAGGTTCTCGATGATGCCGGTTTCGATGGCCCATTCCCGGCTCAGCCGATCCGAAAACTCGGCCAGTTGGCGCGTCCCGCGCAGCCGCTCGCGCTGTTCGCTCCAGATCGCGGCGATGCTGTCGAGTTCGCCGACCGCGAGCCCCGCCCAATCGGCTGGAAGGGGCTCGATGCCGGTTTCGGGACGCCAGATGTGATGAGTCTCGCTCATGGCCTCATGATGGCATGCGCTCATCCGCGTTTCCAGGGCGGGGCGCCTCCTCTTCTTCGCGTTCCGTTTCGGACGGCGGGGCGAGGTCGCGGCGCGGCTCGGCCAGCCCGCGGCCACGCAGATGGCGGGGCAGGCTTGCGACATTGAAAAGCGTGAGGCACATGGCGGGCACCCTCGGTGATGCATTATGCTGTCGTCACCACGTCTTGCAACCAGCGGGCCGGACATCATGCGGATCGAATTTCCCTACCTCCTGTTCCTGGGCGACGCGCGCGACCAGCTTGCCGCCAAGACCGCCGACGGGGTGGCGCGCTGGCGGCGCGAGCGCTGCGTCGGCCAGCTTCGCCTGCCCGGCTGCCAGGCCGATGTCGGGCTGCCCGATCTGACTCTCGAACAGGCGGCGGCGGCCGGGGCGCGGACCCTGGTGGTGGGCGTCGCCAATCGCGG
>JADFZP010000050.1:500-13393 GCA_015232485.1 Alphaproteobacteria bacterium | reverse complement strand
GCCCCATTGCGGATAGGCCGAGGGATCGCCGGTCTTGGGGTCCGAGCGCTGGGCGCCGGCACCGTGGACGTCGATGATGCTCAAGGCCGGCGCCGCGCGTCCGCCGCCGCCCATCATCGGTCCGCCCATCATCGGTCCTCCGGGCGGCGGTCCACCCATTCCCGGCGGACCCATACCCGGCCCGCCCATACCCGGCCCGCCCATGCCGCCGCCCAGCGTGCCGAGCGCCTCGCCGAAATGGATGACCACCGCGTCGGCGCCGGCCGAGGGGCCGTCGAGATGGGTGGTCGAGGTCCAGTAAGCGGGCCAGTTGGGCCGGCCGGCCTCGTCGGTGATGGGGGTCGCCTGGAACAGCGGGTCGATCGCCGCCGAGCCGGTCGCCTGGGGCGAGCGGCCGTAATCGACCAGGCTTTGCAGTTCCTTGGCGTTGGGCAGCCGCCAGTCGTCGGCGCCGGCGTGGGAGAGCGATTCGCAGAAGGCCAGCGCCTCGCGCCAATCCATCCGGCCATCGCCGAGACGAGTGCGGCCCAGCTTGGAACGCAGGGCGGGATCGCCGCTGTCGCCCTTGGTCCAGGTCAGGCCGGTGGCGCGATCGGAGACGCCGCCGTTCCCGTCGTCCCGGAACAGGTTGACGCCATATCCGGCGGGACCGCGCACCAGGCGCAGATACCAGCCGATCGGCCGGTGGGCGGCCTCTTGCGGATAGCCCTTGATCCGCCCATCGGCGAAATTCACGCCGAAGAAGGTTCGAGCGCGCCCCATCGTGAGGCCGGTGTAGGCGGTCGACGAGATATACTGGGCGTCGATGAACCGCGCGCCCGTCGCTGTGGGGTATTCGAAGGCGAACACCCGCGTGTCCAGGAACGGCCGGGCGTCCGGCGGGGCGCTGGCGAACGAGCGCGCCGTGCCGGTGGCGCCCGAGAAGTCGATCAGCGAATAAAGCTCCTTGATGGTCGGCACCCGCCAGTCGGAATGCCCGCCGGTGGTCGCCCGCCGGGCCAAGGACTCGGCGTCCTTCCATTGGACGTCGCGGGTGAAGCTCTTTTGCCACATCAGCCCGGTGACCAGATCCGACACCGTGCCGTCGCCATTGTCGCGCGGCCGGGGCGGGTTGGTCGCGTAATTGCCGTCCTGACCGAACAGCGCGGCGCCCGGCGGCGGGCAGGCCCGCTCCCCGCGCCCCGTGTCGAAACAGGCGGTTTGGCCGGTGTCGGGCACCGCCGCCGCGACGGCGCCGGACAGGGTCAACCCGACCGCGAGAAGCACGAACGTCCACATGGTTCCCATCTTAACCCGATCCTTCGTCCTGTCACCTACCCGACCGCCGCCCTGGAGGGTGGGTTCCCTGTTGCCGGGTGATACAAAAAAGGGCTAGGCTGCCCATCAAAAGAGCAACCCATGCACGGGGAAGCAAGTTCATGCCCGACGAAGAGGTCCGTCACTCCAGCGACCCGCGCGACATCGGCTGGGTGCGGCAGAACGTTCCCTGCCAGACCGCCTGTCCGGCCGGGACCAACGTTCCCGCCTATATCCGCCTGATTCTGGAGGGCCGCTACGGCGCCTCCTACGAGACGAATCGCGAGGCCAACGTGCTGCCCGGCGTGCTGGGCCGCATCTGCTCGCGGCCCTGCGAGGCGGCCTGCCGCCATGGCTGGCCGGGCAATGGCGAGCCGGTGGCGATCTGCCATTTGAAGCGCGCCGCGTCCGATTTGAAGCACGCCGGCCACCGCATCACCGAGCAGCTGTTCGCGCCGACCGGCAAGCGCGTCGCCATCGTCGGCGCCGGACCGGCCGGAGTGGCGGCCGCGCACGACCTGTCGCTGCTTGGCCACGACGTCACGCTGTTCGAGCGCGAGGAAAGGCCCGGCGGCATGCTGGCCTATGGCATCCCTGAATTCCGCCTGCCGCGCGACGTGCTGGCGGTCGAGCTTCACAACGCGCTGCGACTCGGCGTGCAGATGAAGACCGGCGAGGCGATCGGCAACGGCAAGGGCGAGACCCGCGTCTCCAGCCTGCTCAAGGATTTCGACGCGGTCTTGCTGACCACCGGCTGCATGGCGGCGATGCCGTTGCCGATGCGCGGCGAGCAGGGCTCGCTGCACCGCGACGTCGAATACGGCCTGGATTTCCTGGTCGAGTACCATCGCGGCGAACGCAAGCGGGTCGGGCGGCGGGTCGCCGTGGTCGGCGCCGGCTTCACCGCGCTGGACTGCGCCCGCGTGGCGCGCAGGCTGGGCGCCGACGAGGTCACCATCCACATCCGCACCACCGAGGAATACATCCCGGTGACCGCCGAGGAGATGTTCGAGGCCAAGCGCGAGGGCATCCGCCTCAAGGGCCTGCGCACCCCGGTGGCCCTGGTGACGGACGAATCGGGCCGCATGACCGGCGTCGAATTCGTGCAGAACCGGCTGGGCGGCTGGCGGGCCGGCGGGCGCCGTCAGGCGATTCCGATCGACGGCTCGGAATTCGTCGAGCCCTGCGACACCCTGATCATCGCCATCGGCCAGAAGACCGTGAACGACTTCATCGACCTGAAGGTCGAAATCGGCCGCGACGGCACCGTGCTGGTCTCGGAAGACGGCATGTGCTCGGCGGCCGGATTGTTCGCGGCCGGCGATTTCGTGCGCGGCCCGACCATGGTGGTCGACGCGGTGGGCGAGGGGCGGCGGGTCTCGCAATGCATCGACACTTGGCTGATGGGCAAGCGACGCCGCACCCAGGCGGTGCGGATCGAGCCGGTGGCTGGACCTCAGCGCGAGCGCTCGTTCGACTTCATCACGCGCACCCACATGCCGACCCTGACGCTGTCCGACCGCATTCGCGACGCCAAGGGCGAGGTCGAGCTGGGCCTGGACGAGGCCACCGCGAAGGAGGAGGCCAAGCGCTGCTACCTTTGCTTCCTGCGCTACACGATCGACGTCGATCGGTGCATCTACTGCCGCGCCTGCATCGAGGTGGCGCCGCGCAACTGCATCAAGATGATCAACGGCGTCGAGATCAAGCCCGACGGCACCTATGGTTCGCTGGCCGAGACCAAGGATTGGAGCAAGGTGGCGGCCATCTGGATCGACAACAACGAATGCATCCGCTGCGGCAACTGCTACCGCGCCTGTCCGGTGAAATGCATCTCCATCAGCCGTTGCGAGCTGGTGGACGTCGAAGCATGAGGAGCAGGCCATGAGCGAGCGCCATCACGTCATCGTCGGCATGGGCATCACCGGCAACGAGGCGGCCATCACGCTGCGCCGCCGCGAGCCCCAGTCGCGCATCACCATCGTCACCCTGGCCAGCCTGCTGTTCTACAATCGCTACGACCTGCCGCAGGTGTTCCGCGGCAAGCACGACTGGCGGGAATTCCTGGTCCATCCACCGGCGTTCTACGACGACAACCGCATCACGGTGCGGCGCAACAGCCGGGTTTCGAACGTCGATCCGCTGAACAAGGTGATGACCCTCGAGCACAAGGAGGACATCCCTTACGACACCCTGCTGGTGGCGACCGGCGGGCGCGGATGGATCCCCGAGGAACTGGCCGAGTTCCGCCCGCTGATGCAGGGCTTCGGCTCGTTCGAGCAGGCCATCACGGTGGCCCGCGCCCTGCCCGAGGGGGGCGGCCGGGTGGTCATGCTGGGCGGCGACATGATCGGGCTCGATCTCGCCCGCACCCTGATCGACACCGGGCACCGGGTCACCCTGGTGGCCGGCGAGCAAACCTTCTGGCCGCATCAGGTTCCGGCCGAGCGGCGGCCCGCCTTCGTCGCGGCGCTTGAAGCCATGGGCGTCGAGGTGGTCGAACAGGATTCGGTCGGCGGAGTGGCGCAGATCGCGCAGGGCGCCAAGGGCCTGCCGGCGCGGCGGGTGGTGTTCCGCGACGGCTCGGAACTGATGGCCGACGTGGTGATGCCGTTCTACGGCATCCAGCCGGCGATCGACTTCATGGGCCGCACCGGCGTCGATGTCGAGCGCGGCCTGCTGGTCAATCCCGAACTGCGCACCACCGACGGCTCGATCTGGGCGGCCGGCGACGTTTGCCAGATCTGGTCCCAGGAAGAGAACCGCTACCGCTTCTATTACGGCTGGCGCAACGTCCGCGCGATGGGCGAAGTGGCGGCGGGCAACATGACGGGAGGGAACGATGCCTTCGTCGCAGACCAGGACGAGAAGCTCGAAATCGACGCCGAAGGCCGGCTCGTCTCGCCCTTCTGGGAATATGCCTGAGATGGACGCCACCGACATCCAGATCCTGATCGTCGGCTCGGCCGGCGACGGAACCATCGCGGCGGGCAACATCCTGCGCCAGGCGCTGGCCGAGGCCGGCTACAAGGTCATCAGCTTCGACGTCTACCCGCCCGAAATCCGCGGCTTCGGCAAGTGCATCGCGCGCATGCGGGCGACCATCGCGCAGGCCTATTCGCTGAAGCAGCAATCCGACGTGATGCTGTCGCTCGACGATTCGCACGCCATTCCCCATGTCGGCGAGGTGCGCGACTGGGGCGCGGTGCTTTACGAAAGCAAGCCGGTCGCCAACGCGCCGCAGGGCCACATCACCGGACACATCCGGCCCGGCCAAATCCCTTATGGCTGCGCGATCCGCGAGATTTCCGAAAAGGCCACCGGCGCCAACCGCTCGCGCAACATCGTGGCGCTGGGCTATCTGGCCGGCCTGTACGGGCTGCCGCGCGAGGCTTTCCATGCGATCATCGACCGCCAGTTCAAGAAACGCGGGGCCGAGGTGGCGTCGGTCAACCGCAAGGCCTTCGACGAGGGCTACGCGGCCGGCGCGGGCGCCTTCAAGCTTGACGACGTGGCCTTCGGGCCGCCCCAGCCCAACGTCGCGCCCGGCACCGTCGTCGAGATGATCAACGGCAACGCCGCCGTGGTGAAGGGCTGCCTGGACGCCGGCATCGACTGCTTCTTCGGCTATCCGATCACGCCGGCCACCACCATCATGGAGCGCCTCGCCACCGAGATGCCGCGCCACGGCAAGCGGCTGGTGCAGACCGAGGACGAGATTTCCGCGATCTCGGCGACCATCGGCGCGGGCTTCGCCGGCACCCGCTCGGCCACCGCCACCTCGGGGCCGGGCCTCTCGTTGATGCAGGAGATGCTGGGCCTGGGCACCATGGCCGAGGTGCCCTCGGTGGTGTTCGTATCGCAGCGCGGCGGGCCGTCGACCGGCATGCCGACCAAGACCGAGCAATCCGATCTCAATTCGGCGCTGTTCGGCGGCCATGGCGACGCGCCGCGCATCGTGATGGCGCCGACCAATGTCGAGGGCTGCTACCGCTGCGCCGGCAAGGCCTTCGAGATGGCCGAGGCGTATCAGACGCCGGTCATCGTGCTGCTCGACCTTTATCTGTCCAACCGCTACGAGACGGTGGCGTTCGGCCAGAAAAGCCCGTTCGAGCCGGACGTCAACAAGCGCCCGCGCAAGCAGGATCTGGGCGCCGGCTACAAACGCTTCGCGCTGGTCGAGGGCGGGGTCTCGCCGCGCGCCGTGCCGGGTGACGCGGGCGGCATGCACATCGTCACCGGCCTGGAACACAACGAGATGGGCCGGCCCGCCGACTCGGCCGAGATGCACCTCGCGATGTGCGACAAGCGCCTGGACAAGCTGAAGGGCGCCCTGGTCCATCCCGATTTCACGGTGACCAAGCGGTTCGGCGCGATGGGCAAGGCGGCGGTTGGACTGCTCGCCTGGGGCTCGACCTTCGGCGAGTGCCTGGAGGCGATGTTCCAGGCCGAGAAGGAGGGCATCGACTGTGCCGCCATGAAGGTGGTGATGCTGTCGCCCTTCCCGGAAGAGGCCGTCTCGGCCTTCATGGACGACTGCGCCGCCGTGCTGGTGCCCGAACTCAACCACGACGGCCAGTTCGCCCGACTGGTGCAGGGAACGCTGGGCCGCAAGGTGGTCAAGCTGACCCGCGTGCCCGGCGTGCCGATGCGCGTAAGCGACATTCTGGGCGAGATCCGGCGCTTGGCCGGCCGCAACCTGCCCCAAGCCGCCGAATAGGGAGAGCCAAGCGATGGTCTATCTCGAGGAAAAGCTCAAGGAGGTCCAGGACAGCGGGCGGCTCGAATACCGCTCGAAGGCCCTGCCGACCTGGTGTCCGGGCTGCGGCTATTTCGCCATGGTCGACGGGGTGGCGCACGCGCTGAACGCGCTGGGCATCCCCAAGGAGAACACCGTCGTCGTCTCAGGCATCGGCTGCTCGTCGCGCTTTCCGTTCTTCCTCGACACCTTCGGCATGCACACTTTGCATGGGCGCGCCTTGCCCACCGCGACCGGCGTCAAGGTGGCCAACGAGGACCTGACGGTGCTGGCGGTGGGCGGCGACGGCGACGGCTTCGCGATCGGCTGCGGCCATCTGCCGCATGTCGCCAAGCGCAATGTCGACATCACCTATCTGCTGTTCGACAACGGCATCTACGGCCTGACCAAGGGCCAGACCTCGCCGACCTCGGCCAAGGGCTTCAAGACGCCGACCAGTCCTTACGAGAACCCCGACCAGCCGCTCAATCCGCTGCTGATGATGCTGTCCTACGGCGCGAGCTGGGTCGGCCAGTCCTATGCCGGCCAGCCCGATCATCTGAAGGAGATGATCGTCAAGGCGATGGCCCATCGCGGCTTCTCGTATCTGCACATCCTCAGCCCGTGCGTGACCTTCGACAAGACGCACCGCACCTACGGCAATCTGGGCATGACGGTGCGCCCGGTGCCGGCCAGCCACGACACCACCAACCAGAACGCCGCGATGCAACTGGCGACGGGCGGCGACCCGCCGCCGATCGGCGTCTACTACGCGGTGCCCCGGCCGACGCTGGGCGACTCGCTCGACGGTTTGGTGATGAAGGCCGGCGGCGAACTGCCGCGGCGGAGAGGGACGGCGCGGGCGGCGGAGTGAGGGTGGCGAGCGGTCGAAACGACGGATCGCCGAAGCCGCGCTTGCGCACTTCGCCTCCTTGACGAAACGTGTCGCCGGGAGCATTCTTCTACCCAGGAGCCCTCACAGGTGGGAAGAGCTGCCCCACGCACCGGCTGGCGACGGCCGGTAATTAAGAGCCGCAAGGCTCCCAAGAGATCCGGGATTGCATCCGGGTAGGGCTCTCAGAAGGCTCGGACCGCATTTGCGGATTCCGAGCTTTCTGCGTTTCAGGCGTGACTCTATGCACCGAGCCACGGGCGATGCGCTCGGCGACCTCGTCCTCGAGGATGCGATAGGCCGACTTCACCGAGTAGTTGCCGCGGGCGTTGGGCGTCACCGTGATGGCCACCAGCACATTCGACGCCCCGTCATCGCCAGGCGCCTCCAAGATGAGTTCAACGTTGCCGGGGTGCTTGGCGTGCAGGCCAATGTAGGTCGGCGCCCGACAGCAGGCACCGAGGTGGCGCAAGACGACGTTGTAGTCCCTGGCGTGCCTTGTCGCCGTTTTGGCATGGGCGGCCGACGAAAACCACACCCGTCCCGGCGACAGGGTGAGGTTCAGCAGGCGGTTGATGTCGGCGATGCACAGGTCCAACTCGTAGGCGGGCAGGCGGGTGGGGGCAGGCATGGACACCATTACTCCTCGCTCGCCTGCCGCTCGCGGATCAGTTCCTCGATGCGAAAAATCAGGTCGCCGACCGTCGCATAAATCGGGATTACGACGTGTGCCCGCCGGAGCGCGGCGTTGGCGACGTCGCCATGGTGCGGCGGATAGAGGTTGCCCGGGGTTTTGATATTGACGGCGAAGCCGACCAGCTCGCCCTCATGGAATGCCACCAGGAAGTTGATATTGGGCCGATAGCCATCGGCACTTTCGAGCAATTGGCCGCTTTCGTCGCGCATGGTCATCCGCCCGACAATATCGGTGATGCCTTGCGCATTGGCGATCTGTGACGCCTCGGCGGGCGGCATGGCAATCTGCTGGGTCAGGTCGTTCATCACGGCCAACCGCACCAGGTCGATGACGTTGAACAGCCAGCGGCCGAGGATGTGGCGTTTGCCGATCTTCAGCACCTCGCGGGCCAGCCAATTGCGAATGGTCTTCTCGGCCACGCCGGACAGGGCAGCCGCCTCGGCCAACGTGAACTGATATTCCGCGAACACGATCGGCGTATCGCCTGGATCCACCATGGCTCATGCCTCGCGTAGGGTGTCGTTGCTCATATGAGCAACATGCCCTCAAGCGAGTTGCTCGTCAAACGATGATTTGATGCCGATATCAGATTTGTGCTTGGAGCGGCCCTGCGACGCTCGTATCTCATAGGAGACGATGTCACATGATCGAGGTCAGGCAGACCGACGCGGCCCGGAACCTATAGGAGGACGCCATGGGGACCACCAGGACCCGTCCTTGGGATGTCACGGAAAGCCTGGACGGCGACGAACGCATCGCCGCCTACCTGGAAGCCGCGCTTGAAGAGGGCGACGCCGCCTTGGTGGCCGCCGCCCTAGGCGACATCGCCCGCGCACGAGGAATGACCGAGATCGCGCGGCAAGCCGGTTTGGGCAGGGAAAGCCTTTACAAGGCGCTGTCCCCCGAGGGCAACCCGGAATTCAGCACGATCCTGAAGGTGGTCCGGGCGCTGGGATTGCGTCTGCACGCCTCGACCGGCCACCCTTCAGCCTGACGACTCCAAACCCTGCCGCGTCCGCACCAGCGCGGCGTGGATTTGCTCGACCCCCTCCGGCGCTGGGGCTCCGTTATCGGCGACGGGACGCGCCATCAGGGATTTCCACGCGCCGAGATGGCGTTCATCGGTAAGGATGGCCAGGGCGCGGCTCAGCACCACCAGGGTGCGCGGGTCGGCGTAGAACAGCTCCCAGGTCAGGTTGTTGCCGTGGATCACCAGAAGGGCCTGGATGATCGCCTTGCTTTGGGAATCGAACTCGGGCTTGCGGTCGCCCATGGCGACGTCGACATAGTCGAAATAGTTGGGCAGATGGGCGCGGTCGAACACCGCGCCGTCGCCCATCAGCAGGTGCTCGAAGGGGCGCACCGACAGCCGCTGGAACGGGTTCGAGCGGGCGCCGACATTGCCCTTGGGCCGGCCGAACTCGGCGCGGCACAGCGCTTCGTGGCGGCGGAACGCGTCGTCGAGCGACACCGTGCCGCGTTCCAGCAAGGCGACGATGCGCTGGACCTCGGCCAGCGACACCATGCCGTTCACGGCGCGCTCGCTCAACAGCGTCATCAACACTTTGGTGACGACCGACGCCGCCTCGCGGCAACGTGTCGTAGGGGGAGAGTGGGGCGCGTTCACGGCGCAACTTTGCGTTAAGCGGCGCGTCCGGGCAAGGGGGTTTCGTCCGCCCTTGCCCCCCGGCCGCGTCGGGGCTAGTTTGCCGCGATGCCGAAAGAGTGGAAGGCTACGGGCGAATGGGTGTAGAAACCCTCGTTTCGACGGGAGTTGCCGGCTTGACTTGTGAAACCGATTTGGTGATCGCCCTGCCGAAGGGCCGCATTCTGGACGAGGCCATGCCGCTGGTGCGCGCCGCAGGCATCGTGCCCGAGGCGGCCTTCGACGATCCGCGCTCGCGCCTGCTGCGCTTCAAGACCAATTTCGCCCATATCGACATCATCCGCGTGCGCAGCTTCGACGTGGCCACCTTCGTGGCGTTCGGCGCGGCGCAACTGGGCATCGTCGGCAACGACGTGCTGATGGAGTTCGATTACCCCGAGATCTACGCGCCGCTCGATCTGGGCATCGGCCGCTGTCGGCTGGCGGTGGCCGAGCCGGTCGACCTTTCGGCGACCGACGATCCCAGCCGCTGGAGTCACGTCTCGGTCGCCACCAAATATCCCGAGGTGACGCGCCGCCATTTCGCGGCGCGCGGGGTGCAGGCCGAATGCATCAAGCTGAACGGCGCCATGGAGCTGGCCCCCTCGCTGGGGCTGTGTCGGCGCATCGTCGATCTGGTCTCGACCGGCTCGACCTTGCGCGCCAACGGGCTGGTCGAGATCGAGCACATCGCCGACATCACCTCGCGCTTGGTGGTCAATCGCGCCGCCCTGAAGACCCGACCCGACGAGTTGGGCGGCTGGATCGAGCGGTTCCGCGCCGCCCTCAACGGCGAGGCGGGCCATGCCGCGTGAACTGACCCTCGGCGAACCCGGTTTCGAGGCCGCCTTCACGGCGCTGTTGTCCGAGAAGCGCGAGTCCGACGCCGATGTCAACGCCGCCGTGGCGGCCATTCTCGACGATGTGCGCCGGCGCGGCGACGCGGCGGTGATCGACTGCACCCGCCGCTTCGACCGCATGGAGTTGACGGCTTCGACCATGCGCATCGGCCCCGACGAGGTCGACGCGGCGGTGGCGGCCTGCTCGCCCGAGACCATCGCCGCGCTGGAATTGGCGGCGGCGCGCATCGCCGACTTCCATCGCCGGCAGGTTCCCGAGGGCGTCTCCTACACCGACGCGGCCGGGGTGCGGCTGGGCTATCGCTGGACGGCGGTGGGCGCGGCCGGGCTTTACGTGCCGGGCGGCACGGCGGCCTATCCGTCCTCGGTGCTGATGAACGCCATTCCCGCCAAGACGGCCGGCGTGCCGCGGCTGGTGATGGTGGTGCCGACGCCCGATGGCCGGCTCAATCCGCTGGTCCTGGCGGCGGCGCGCATCGCCGGGGTGGACGAGATCTACCGCATCGGCGGCGCCCAGGCGGTGGGCGCGCTGGCCTATGGCACGGCGACCATCGCGCCGGTCGACAAGATCGTCGGGCCGGGCAACGCCTATGTCGCGGCGGCCAAGCGCCAAGTGTTCGGCGTGGTCGGCATCGACATGATCGCCGGTCCCTCCGAGATTCTGGTGGTCGCCGACCGCGCCAACGACCCGGCCTGGATCGCCGCCGATCTGCTGAGCCAGGCCGAGCACGACACGGCCGCCCAGTCGATCCTGATCACCGACGACGCGGACTTCGGCCGCGCCGTGGCGCGCGCCGTCGACACCCATTTGACCACCCTGGCGCGCGCCGCGATCGCCGGCCAAAGCTGGCGCGACCATGGGGCCATCATCGTGGTGCCCGATCTCGACGCCTCGACGGTGCCGCTGATCGACCGCATCGCGCCCGAGCATCTGGAGCTGGCGGTCGAAGACCCCGACGCGCTGGCCGCCAAGGTCCGCAACGCCGGCGCCATCTTCCTGGGCCGCTACACGCCCGAGGCGGTGGGCGATTACGTGGGCGGGCCCAACCACGTCCTGCCGACGGCGCGCAGCGCGCGGTTCTCGTCGGGGCTGGGCGTGCTGGACTTCCTGAAGCGCACCACGCTGCTGGGCTGCGACGCCGCCTCGTTGGGCGCGATCGGCCCCGCCGCCGTGACCCTGGCCGAAGCCGAGGGATTGGGCGCCCACGGCCTGTCGGTGGCCATCCGTCTCAACCTGGGGAGCGGGCGATGACCGAGCCGGATCGCGGCCGGAACCAGCACCTGATCCACATCCAATTGGACGAGAAGACGACCGTGCGCCGCAAGGCCGAGGTCGAACACGAACGCCAGGTCGCCATCTACGACCTGATCGAGGAAAACTACTTCCACCCAGCCGGAGAATTCGAAGGCCCCTACCGCCTGCACATCAGCATGGAGGACAACCGACTTGTCCTCGACGTGCAAAGCGAGGCCGGCGATCCGCTGACCCGCGTCATGCTGCCGGTCTCGCCGTTCAAGACGATCGTGCGCGATTACTTCATGATCTGCGAAAGCTATTACGAGGCGATCAAGAAGGCCACCCCCTCGAAGATCGAGGCCATCGACATGGGTCGCCGCGGCCTGCACAACGAGGGCTCGTCGCTGCTGCGCGCCCGGCTGGAGGGCAAGGTCGCCATCGACCACGACACGGCGCGGCGGCTGTTCACGCTGCTTTGCATCCTCCATATCCGGGGCTGAGCCGCCGTGAACGACCTGCCATCGGCGGTCCTGTTCGCCTGCACCATGAACTCGGTGCGCTCGCCGATGGCCGAGGCGATCATGAAGCATTTGCACGGCCGCAAGGTGTTCGTCGACTCGGTCGGGGTGAAGTCGGCCGAGATCGACGGCTTCGCCATCGCGGTGATGGAGGAGATCGGCATCGATTTGCGCCGCCACCGCGCCAAGACCTTCGACGAATTGGAGGACCAGAGCTTCGACCTCGTCATCTCGCTGTCGCCCGAGGCGCAGCACAAGGCGGTCGACCTGACCCGCGGCATGGCCTGCGAGGTCGAGTTCTGGAACACCTTCGACCCCAGCCTGATCGAGGGCGACCGCGAGGCGCGGCTGGAGGCCTATCGCACGGTGCGGGACGAGCTGACCCGCCGCATCAAGCGAAGGTTCCCGCCGCCGCATGGGCCGGAAGTATGACCGAATCCGCTTGACCTGATGATCGATGGGCATCACTTATGGCGCCCTGTTCCGGGGGCACGACGACCATGGATTCCACGCTGCGACCGCCTTTGGTCCTCGCCTCCGCCTCGCCGCGCCGGCTTGAATTGCTGGCGCAAATCGGCCTCGTTCCCAGCGCGATCGACCCCGCCGACCTGGACGAGACGCCCCGCCGCGACGAACTGCCCGAGCCGCACGCCGCCCGTCTGGCCGAGGAAAAGGCCCGCGCCGTGGCGGCGCGCCATCCCGGCGCCGTGGTGCTGGCGGCCGACACGGTGGTCGCGGTCGGCCGGCGCATCCTGCCCAAGACGGAAGACGAGGGCGAGGCGCGACGCTGCCTCGAGCTGTTGTCCGGCCGCCGCCATCGCGTGGTGGGCGGCGTCTGCGTGATCGGGCCGGACGGCAAGGCGCGCTCGCGTCTGGTGGTCACCACGGTGACCTTCAAGCGGCTCGAACGCGACGAGATCGCCGACTATCTGGCCGGCGGCGAGTGGCGCGGCAAGGCCGGCGGCTACGCCATCCAGGGCCGCGCCGCGATCCATGTGCGTTGGCTGGGC
>JADFZP010000050.1:0-475 GCA_015232485.1 Alphaproteobacteria bacterium | reverse complement strand
GGGCTCTGCTGCGCGGCTTCGGGCTGTCCGATGGCCGCCGATAAGCTGCTGATTTCGGCCGGGCCGGGCGAGCGCCGCATCGCGGTGGTGGCGCGTGATCGCATCGTCGAGATTCACATCGCGCGCACCGGCGATCTGGTTGGCGGCGTCTGGCTGGGCCGCGTCGTCGAGGTCAATCGCGGCCTGAAGGCGGCCTTCGTCGACATCGGCGCCGCCCGCCCCGGCTTTCTGCCCGGCACCGACCATCAGACGGGCGATCCGGTGCTGGTCCAGGCCACCGCCGAGCCTCGCGAGGGCAAGGGTTGCATGCTGAGCGGCGCGCCCTCGCTGCCCGGCCGATTGCTCGCCTTCGCGCCGTTCCGTCCGGGCATCGCGGTGTCGCGCCGCCTGCCGCCGCCCGAGCGACGCCGCCTGGAAGAGATCCTGACCGACTTGGTCCGCCCCGGCGAAGGTCTGGTGGCGCGCAGCGGCGCCG
>JADFZP010000049.1 GCA_015232485.1 Alphaproteobacteria bacterium | reverse complement strand
GGCAATGCGCAGGTTCATGCGTGGCCGACGCCATCCTCGACCGTATCGCTCGTCCCCGCCCAGCACAGGACAAAGCTGGGGTCATCGGTGGCATCCCCTGGATTCCTCGTGGTCATGTGCTAGAATCAAATCACCCCCCGCTCCCTCCATCGTCCGGCTAACGAAGGCCGACGGAGCGTAGGCGCGAAGGAGGTGCGATTGCTTCTTCACGTCGCCAGGGGACTCACCCTCCAACCCATGAGCAGATAGGGGTGCCCTCTGTGCCAACGCAGGAGTTGGATGGCACCAGCGAGCTGGTGGCGGCGGATCTTCAGAGGATCACTACACGGCAAGGGAGGCGACTGAGATGGCATCGCTCTACGAACGCGACTTCTACGCCTGGGCCAACGAGCAGGCGGCCCTGCTACGCGCCGGCCGGCTGGCGGCGGCCGACATCGAACACATCGCGGAGGAGATCGAGAGCATGGGCAAGACCGAGAAGCGCGAATTGGTCAGCCGCCTCGCCGTCCTGCTGATGCACCTCCTGAAGTGGCAGTTCCAGCCGACAGGGCAATGTACGTCCTGGCGCCTGACGGTCAAGGAACAGCGGCGCGAGGTGGTGGATCACCTTGCCGACAATCCCAGCCTCGTGTCCAAACTCCCGGAAACCCTTGCTGGCGCCTATGCGCGGGCGCAGCTATCGGCGGCACGCGAAACCGCCCTTCCGGAAACAGCCTTCCCCGCTTCGTGCCCGTGGTCGTTTGAGCAGATCCTGGATGAAGCCTTCTGGCCGGAACCATCGTCATGATCGAGCGTTTCGACTTCTCAAATCGCGGAACTCTGTCCGAACCAACCCGACCCCCTTTATCACTTCGTGACAGCCTCATCAATCCGGGTGATGATTTCCACCCACCGCATCCAGTCGTCGAGATTGTTATCGAACTCGATGAGCAGCGCTACGGCGCGGCTTCCATCACGGCGAATTTCCTCGAATTTCTTCACGGCCAGCACCGCCTCCATCTTCGGACAGATGATTGCGGTGACCGAGGCTATCCCGGCTCCATATGTTTCGAATTTGACGCCATGCATGGAGATGTCGATTGCGGGGGTTTCCCGCTTGTCGCCATCCTCACCGATCCATTGAACCTCCATGGCTCCGGGCGGAACGGATACGCGCAATGAGAACCGTCGCTCGACATTGACCGCCCCGCTCTCATTGACGAGAAGCTTGCGCCGCAGTTTCTCCGCATCATCGAGAGCGTTCTTGACCTTGGCGTCGATGTACTGCGATGCAAGGTCCAAGGGTATGGCGGGTCCAGCCTTGGCCGACGACGAGACCGGCGCTCGCCGACGGAAGAAAGCATAAGCCCCGGCGGCTCCTCCCAGTAGCACCAGCACGATCAACCAGGATGAGGGCTGGCCATCTCTTGAAGGTGGCGGAGCCACGGGTTGTAGTGGTGCGGGCTCTGGTGCTTTCGGTTCAACGGGTGGCGCTGGCATCTCCTCGGGCTGAACCTTTGCCGCGATCTCGGGAATGGCGGTCAAGGCGACTGCCGCCTGGTGCTCATGGTCCTGAACCTTTGCCGCGATCTCGGGAATGGCGGTCAAGGCGACTGCCGCCCGGTGCTCATGGTCGTCAGGCAGAGCCTCATTGACGATGGCGCTGGACTGCCGCTGCAAGGCCGTCATGGCCTTCTGCAATTGCTCGACAGGGCTTTCCTGAGCGGCAACCCGCATGGGCAGATACTGGGCTCCCGCCGCCTTGGCCCAGGTTTTGAGATAGTAGGAGGTTCCCGACAAATCCCAGATGATAAGCCTATCTCCGATCAAATTGGCGATGCCCGGCAACTGGCTTTCGATCAGTTCCACATTGCGGGCGTGGTAAAGTGCGCCGAGTTTCTCAAACCGCGTCCGCTTCGAGACCCCGGCATCCTTCATCTGCCGATACTGGCGGTTTAGATCATCATAGCGGGGGTCCGCTTGAACCTCCTTACTGAGATAGCCTAACTTGGCATCCCAAATTTCCGGCTCTCCATCGGATATGATGATCGCCAGTTTGGTGGAGGTTTTGGCAAAATTCAGAAGATACCGAAAAGGCATCTCCAAGTCGGTCGCCTTGCCAGCCATCTCGATTTCGTCGATCGCTTGGTTCAGTGCCTTGATGTCGGTGGCGGTATCGCGCTCAACCGCGAGGTGGCGGTATAGGGCTTCATCAAAGCCGACGATTTCGATTTTATAGGGATTATCGAACGTTTCCAGGAAGGTCAAAAGCCAAGCCTTGGAGGCAAGCTTTGGATCATGCTTTCCAACCGATCCCGATTGATCGAACAGGATCATGATGTCCGGTTGTTCCTGGGCCGAACCCGATCCAACCAAACCAACCAGAACACAGACAATCAAGGCGACAGTTCGGATGGTGCGAGCAAGCATGTTCACCTCCCGTCTATTCGAGGTTGGACAGGATGGTCGAACGTTTCTCCGCCAGGAACTCTTTGATTTCAGTCTCGGCCATGAGCTTGCGCTCCGATGCAAAGGCCGAAAAGTATTCATGGATGCTGTCGAATTCGGCAGTAACTTTCTCGATCAACTGACGCCGCAGGTCGGTGAGCTCGGATTGGTAACTGCTCTCAAACCGTTCCTGAAGCCGCGACTTCTCGGACTCCGTCCACGCCATGATCTTGGACAGCGCCAATTCCTTCTGCGCGGCTACCGCCGCTTCCATCTCGGATAATTTTTCTCGGCGGCGCTCGTCGATGTCCCGATCCAGCTCGGCCATCTCCGCCTCAATCCCACGCTGCCGAGACAAGAGAGTGGTGATGCCCTCGTCGAGAGCCTCCTTGGTCCGGGTGAGATCGGCAACGTCGGTGGACAGATCATCCACTTGCGCTTTTCCGCGGTCGACCTCGTCCTGAAGGTCGGAGACGGCGTCGGCCAGCTTTCGCTCATTCTCGCGAAGCTGGTGAACTCGCGCCTCAGCCGCGCTCCTGGCCGCGATGGCGGCATTGATTTCGTCTTGCTCGGCAGCCAGCTTCGCAGCCTTGCGGGTATCGATGCCGCGCTCGTATTCCTCCACGGACGCGATCAGGGATGCCTCCTTGGCGGTCAGAGCCTTTATCCGGGCTTCAAGCTCGGCCTTCCGTCGGGTCAGCTTTCCGGCATCATCGATGCCCTGGAAGTTTACGGTCCGGGCATCCTTGGCGACTGGCTTCGTCTTGGCGCGATCCGTCAGTTTGAACACGCCAACCATGACGGCAAAAAAACCACAGGCTGACAGTACGATCAGAAGTATAGGCATCATTCCCCCAAATGACAGATAGCCATACGGATTTAGCCTAGCACATCGGCTTGTCCCGCCCATGCCCAAAGTCGACCAGCGGCGAACCGCCGCAAGCGCCGCCCCTCGGCGAGCCGTGCCTGAATGGCCCTGCGCGGTGGCGCGTCATGCGGATAGCATCCGGTCTGGTCGGAGCATGTCCGCCGCGGCCCTTAGGCCGTCTCTGATGGCGTAGTTGGTCCCGCGGTCCTCGGGATAGATTTGGGCCATCGTGGCGATGAAGGCGTTGGGGTAAGGCGTCTCATGGGCCGGGACATAAGCGGAATAGGCGCGTTCGACGACCGGCTGCGCGTACTCCGCCCGCCACAAGCGGTAATCCTTGATCCATGACCGCTCGAAGGCGGGGAACATTCGTTTGATGTGCTCGAGGGCGAACAGAAGGTAGCGCTCGTCGTCGTAAGACCACACCGGGTCCTGGCGCGCCATGTAGCGTGACAGAAAAACGATGTGGTTTCCTTGATAGTTGTCGGGATCGTCGAAGTTCGTATGCTCGATGATTCCGACGAAGGGAAAGCCGGGGTCGTTGACGTTCAGCCAGTAGGTATCCGAAAGGCCGCGATCCAGTTCGAGAACCAGGCAGGCGTTGCCAAGATAATTGACCCGCCGTAGCGAGCGCACCCAATCGGACGGGGCGAACCAGTCGGCGATGATCGGAAAGGCCGGCGTGAACAGGAATTGGCGGGCCGCGATCGACTCCTCACCGCACGCCAACGCGGTCACCATCCCGTCTTCGACTTCGGCGCGCGTCACCTTGGCGCCATACCGGATGACGCCGCCGTTGCGCGTGATGTCGTCGGCCATCGCCTGGGCCAAGCGACCGAAGCCGCCGCGAAAATAGGCGAGTTGCTCGCCGCCCTTGGAATCGCGGGTGCCGCCGCGAAGCACCAGCTTCTTCCACATCCATACGGCGCCGATCATGTCGGCGAACACCGAGAATTTGTGCTCCAGCAGCGGCCGCCAAATCACCTGGAAGACCTTGGGGCCGCACAGCGGCTTCAGCCATTCCTCGATCGACAGATGCTCGATGGCCTTCCAATCGCGCACCCGGCGCACCTGGAAGACCAGCAGGCCCAAGCGAATGCGGTCGATCAGCGAGAGCGGCGTGAAGCGCAGCAGATCAAGTGGATTCGACAAGTTCCAAAGCCGGCTGTTGTAGTACATGCCCGTCTTGGACGGCCCGGTCAACACTTGGGCCTCAAGCCCCAATTGGCCGATGATCTTGGGCAGGTAGCCGTCGCTGTTGAACCAGTGATGGTAGAACTTCTCGATCGTCACCCCGTCGGCGAACTGGAACGACGAGGCCAGCCCGCCGGGCCGCGCGTCCGCCTCCAGGATCGCCACCGACTTTCCGGCCCGCGCCAGCGCCATGCCGGCGGCCAGTCCGGTGAAGCCGGCGCCCACGATGACGACGTCATAGGCTTGGTTCATGGTCGTCATCGCTCCGCTGGAAGGAAGGTGATCCGCCGGTTCAAGGTGAATTGCAGCGCGACCACCACCGGCAGGGTGGCGCCCTTGGCCAATGCCGGCCCGACGCCGGCCGCGTCGACCAGCAGCCACAAAAGCCCCGCCGAAACCGCGAAGCCGGTCCCGGCGACCGCGAAGAACAGCGCCAGACGCCGGCCGACGCGGTCGCGCACCCCGAAGGTGACGACCCGATTCAAGAAGAAGCTGACCAGGGTGCCCAAGGCGTAGCCGCCGACATTGGCAAGTTGGTAATGGCCGTCCAGCCACAGCGTCAGCAGATAAAAGCCGTAATCGGAGGCCACCCCGGCGCCGCCGCACAAGGCGTAACGGAAGAACTGCGACCGCAAGGCGTTCACGACGCGCCACCCAGTGTTTCGGCGACGTTGTATTGCGGCTTGCGGTTCGATGTCAGCAACACCCGGCCGAGATATTCGCCGATCGCGCCCAACGCCAGCAATTGCACGCCCCCCATGATCAGCACGGTGACGATCAGGGACGACCAGCCATCGGGCATCCGATCCAGGGTGAGTTTTTGGATGACGAACAAGATGGCGAGGACAAAGCCCAGGCCCGAGGTCAACAGCCCGACGGTCGAGGCCAGCCGCAGCGGCGTGACCGAGAAGCCGGTGGCCATCTCGGTCCACAGCAGCACCGATTTCTTGAAGCTGTAGCCGCTTTTGCCGGTCAGGCGCGGATTGTGATCCAACCCGACGCTGGCGATGTTTCCGGTCGAAGCCAGGATCAGGCCGTCGATATAGACGAACGGGCCTGGGTAATTGCCGATCTCTTCGGCGATCTCGCGACGGAACGCCTTGAAGGACGAAAGATAAAGGTTCTTCGGCTTGCCCAGCAGATAACGCGCCATCACGTCGTTGAGGCGGCTTCCCCAAAGCTTCCAGGCGGCATGATGATGCTTGGCGAACGTGACGTAACAGACATCGGCGCCTTCGACGATCTTGGCGTACAAGGCCGGTATGTCCGAGGGCGAATGCTGCAAGTCGTCGTCCATGGTGACCACCACGGCGCCCCGCGCCCGGCGAACCCCCGCCATGATCGCGTTATGCTGGCCGACATTCTTGCGCAGGCGGATGGCGGTCAGGAAGCCGTGCTCGCGGGTCAGGCCGGACAGCACCCGCCAACTGTCGTCGGGCGAGGCGTCGCACACCATGACGACCTCGGCCCGGCCGGCGAAGGCGGGCGTTTCGGCCAGAACGCGGGCAAGCCGGCTGGTCAGCTCGGGCAGGATCGCTTCGCTGCCATAGACCGGAATCACCACCGAGAGCGCGAGGCCATCTTGATCGTTGGTCAGGGTCCATCCTCCCGGTTCAAGTTTCGCGCCCGCAACCACTCCCACGTCAGGCGCAAGCCGGTGGGAAGGCTGATCGTCGGCGCCCAGTTCAGACCGGCGCGCGCCGCCGATATGTCGAGCACATTGACCGGCGCGTCGAAGGCGCGGGCCGGGTGGCGCCGGGTCCGCGGCCGCCGTCCGGTGGCCTGGGCCAATTCGTCGAGCAGCGTGTTCAGGCGGCATCCCGCGCCCGAGCCGATGTTGAACAGGCGCGTCGGGCCTTGATGGTCGATCGCCAACATCAAGGCGCGCACCAGATCCTGGATATACAGGAAATCGCGCACCACCGAGCCGTCGCCCCAGATGTCGATGGTTTCGCCGTTCAGCATGCGGCCCAGGAACACGCCGATCGCGCCCTGCGCGGAACGCGGGTTTTGACCTGGACCGTAAGGATTGGCGGCCCGAAGGACACAGTAATCCAGACCATGGAGCGCATGATACATGTGCAGGTATTTCTCGATGGTCAGCCGCGTGACGCCGTAGGCGCATAGCGGATGGGTCGGATGCCGCTCGTCGATCGGCGTGTAGCGCGCCTGTCCATAAACGGTCCCGCCCGAGGACAGGAAGATGATCTTCCGTACTCCATGGGCGCGGCAACTCTCGAGCACCCGCAGCGAACTGACCAGATTGCTGGTCGCGTCGTAAATCGGATCGTCGTTCGAGGTCTTGGGAATGGTCGTCGACATCAGGTGAAAGCAAATCTCGGCGCCGCGCATCGCCTGCTCGAGCCGCTCGGGCTCCTCGGCGTCTCCTTTGATGAACCGCACGTCCTGGGCCGGCGCCGCCCAAGCGGGCGGATCGAAGCGGTCGAAGCAGCGCACCTCGTGCCCCGCCTGGGCCAGGGCCGCCGTCAGGTTCGCTCCGATGAAGCCGCAACCGCCCAACACGACGCAAGGCGCGGGCGTCCGATCGTCGATCACGCCACAGCCTCCGGTTCTCCGGCCAAGCGTCGGTACAAGCCGGCATAGGCCGCGACCATGCGATCGCCCGTGAACAAGCGTTCGTACCGGGCCGCCGCGCGCTCCCCCATCTCCGCCGCTTCGAGCGGGTTGGTCCACAGGCGCCGCATGGCCTCGCGCAGGGCCGCGGGATCGCTGGGCGGGACCACCAGACCGGTTTCGCCGCCGATATTGACGAAGGTGGTGCCGGTGCCGATTTCGCTCGAGATCATCGGCTTGCCGAACATCGCCCCCTCCAGCAGGGAAATGCCGAACGCCTCGGAGCGCAGATGCGAGGGAAAGACGACGCCGTGACAAAGGCTCAACAGCGCGACCTTGTCGGCGTCGGAGACGTGCCCGACGAAATGGATGTTGGAAAGGCCAAGTCGCGCGGCTTGAGCCTTCAGTTCGGCCTCGATCGGCCCGACACCGATCAGCACGATGGGAAAATCGGTACCGACCGCCGCGTCGAGCAGGACGTGCAGGCCCTTGTAGTAGCGAAACACTCCGGTAAACAGGAAGAACCGCTCGCCCACTTGCTCGCGCCACCGCCGTACCGCCGCCGGTTCGGGGACCGGATAGGTCGATCGCTCGATACCGATCGGAATGACCGACACCTTGGCGCCCAGCTTTCGCAACACCGGGCTGGTCGCCAGATAGTTGGGCGAGGTGGCCACGACATGACTGACGCTGGACAGGAAGCGCGAGCACAACGGGCTGTAGAGCGCGCGCAAGAGACGCTGGCGGATGATGTCGGAGTGGTAGGTCACCAAAGTCGGCTTGCCGGCCCGCGTGATGAAGTGCGCCATGTCCATGAACGGCCATGGGAAATGGTAGTGAATGACATCGGCCTTCGCCGCCAATTCGCCAAAGCGCCAAAGCGTCTTCCACGAGAAGCCGGTCGAAGCGATCTCGAAGTCCAGCGGGATGCGATCCGAGCGATAGCCGTTCACCATCGCGGTGGTCGCTCGCCGCTCGCGGGTCAGCGACAAAACCGTGGTCTCGATGCCGAACCGCGCCGCGCCCGACGCCAATTGATTGATGACCTGCTCGGTGCCTCCCATCGTGTCGGGAAACGCGGTCTTGTAGAAGTGCAGGACCCGCGGCACGTCAGGATCTCGCCAAAACGGCGCGGTAGACCCGCGCGGTGTTCGCCGCGGTGCGGTCCCACGACAAGTCTCGCGCCCGCGCCAGCCCGCGCCGACCCGCCTCGGCCCGCCACGCGGCGTCGGTCAGCGCCCGCTCGAGGCAGCGGGTGATCGCCGCGACGTCGGTCGGGTCGACCAGCATGGCGGCGCCGCCGGCGACCTCGGGCAGCGACGACGCGGTCGAGGCGAGGACCGGCGCGCCGCACGCCATGGCCTCGGCGACCGGAAGGCCGAAGCCCTCGTACAGCGAAACATAGGCGCACAGGCGGGCGGCGCTGTAGAGGTCTGGAAGGTCTTCCAGAGGAACGTATCCCAGCGGGCGCAGCCAGCCGTCGCGGCGCGCCAGCTCCAGATCGCGCAGCAAGCCCTGGTCGCGCCAGCCCTTCGCCCCCGCCACGGCCAGGGGATGGGCGCTACGCAACGCGGCCGGCAGCGCGGCATAGGCGGCCAGCAAGCGGGACAGGTTCTTGCGCGGTTCGATCGCGCCAACCGACAGGCAATAGGCGCCGGCCGTCAGTCCATACTTGGCCATCGTCGCGGCCGCGGCCAGCGGATCGGATGGCGAGAACGGCCGCCCGACCCCCAAGCCGACGACGTGGACGCGCTCGCGCGGCGCGCCCACCACCCGCACGATGTCATCGGCCGTGACGGCGGCGTCGGTGATGATGTCGAAATCACGCCGCCGCGCGACCTCCAGCATGATGTCCACCCGCTTCACCCGTTCGGCCGGATGGGTCTCGGGGAACAACACGGTCGACAGGTCGTGAAGCGTGATCACGGTCGGCAGGTCCGAGGCTGGGGCATGGTAATTGGGACCGTGCAGGACCACGTCGCGCCGGCCCCGCAACGGCCGCAACCACCGTCCATAGGCGAAACGCCGCGCCGCTTCGACGGCCGGCGCGGCCCAGGCGACGCCCGCGACGCGCCTCGCCAAACCGCCGGCCGAAACGCCGCTCAAGCCGGCTTCCAGCGCGCCAAGATCACGCCATCCGGCCAAGGTCAAAGGGGACAACCGGATCGCATGCGCCGGGTCGGACAGGCGGCGGGCCAACTCCCAGGCGTAGCGCCCGATTCCGGTCAATGGCGGGGTGATCGCATCGGCCAGAAGCGCCACTCTCAAAGGCGGCGCGCCGCCGTTGACGTCGCCAGTGGCTAGATGGGCGCCGCAGGGCATGTCCGCTGATCCATGGTATCGAAGATTGCCCAAAGCCTCGACGAGACTGGCACTGAATATACGAAGGTCAGGTAACCACATCCGCCGCACGGGGGGAAGATGGAAACCGGAAGGCGATTTTTGACAGCGGGGTTTATTATGTTGCGCTTGACCTTGAGATCGGCTTTTTGTTGACTGACCCAGCATTGCTCTAGGCAACCATGATGCGAGCATGTGTGTGCGATGTTCGTTCTTAACCTGTGGCGCTATCGTGACTTTCTGCGTGGCGCCGTGCAAAGGGAATTGCAGGCGAGATATCGCGGCTCGCTGCTGGGAATGGCTTGGGCGCTGCTCAATCCACTGGCGATGATCGCCGTCTACGCCGTGATATTTTCGCAGGTTGTTTCAGTCAAACTGCCCAGGTCCGACAGTTCTTTCGCATACAGCATTCATCTCTGCGCGGGCGTTCTGACCTGGGGGTTGTTCGCGCAGATTATAGATCGATCGCTGGTCATGTTCGTTCACAACGCGCATTTGGTGAAAAAGATCAATTTCCCCCGCGTTTGCCTGCCGGCCCTGGCGGTGCTGAATTCCATTGTCGACTTCGCGATCATCTTCAGCGTGTTCATCGTGTTTTTGCTGCTGATCGGGCGGTTTCCCGGCTTGCCGTCCTTGGCGTTGGCGCCGCTGATCGGCATCTTGGCGCTGTTCGCCACGGGGCTCGGCGTGGCGTTGGGCACCGCCAACGTGTTCTTCCGCGATGTCGAACAGATGGCCCGCGTGATCCTCCAGTTTTGGTTCTGGCTGACGCCGATCATCTATCCCTTGTCGATCCTGCCCGAATCGATCGGCCGGGTGGCGGCATGGAACCCGCTGACCCCGGTGATGATCGGCTTCCAAGACGTGCTGGTCGGCGGCCAATGGCCCGACTGGGCGAGTCTGGCCTATCCGGGCGTCATCGCCTTGGCCTGCGCCGCCCTGGGCGCCGGATTGTTCCGCCGCCACGCCGCCGACATCGCCGACGAATTATGATCGGCCGGATCGAGGTCGCCGGCCTGGGCAAGGCCTACAAACGCTTTCCCAATCGCTGGGCGCGGCTGGCCGACTGGGCGCTGCCCGGTGGTCGGGCGCGCCACGAACTCGACTGGGTGTTGCGCGACGTGACCTTTTCGGTGCGCCCCGGCGAAGCGGTCGGCATCGTCGGGCTGAACGGCGCCGGCAAAAGCACCTTGCTGAAAATGATCGTCGGCGCCACCCGCCCGACCGCCGGAACCATCGCCGCGCGCGGACGGATCGCCGCCGTGCTGGAGTTGGGCTTGGGCTTCCACCCCGATTTCACCGGGCGACAAAACGCCATCCTGGCCGCCCAGCTTCAAGGCTTCGGCAACGAGGCGATCGCCCGCCTGTTGCCCGAGATCGAGGCTTTCGCCGAGATCGGGCCGTATTTCGACCAGCCGCTGCGCATTTACTCGACCGGCATGCAGATGCGCCTCGCCTTCGCGGTCGCCACCGCCGAGCGCCCCGACATCCTGATCATCGACGAGGCGCTGTCGGTCGGCGACGCCTATTTCCAGCACAAAAGCTTCGACCACATCCGCCGCTTGGGCGCCGAGGGCGCCACCTTGCTGCTGGTCAGTCACGACAAGCACGCGATTCAAAGCGTCTGCCGCCGGGCCATCCTGTTGAACGGCGGCACGGTGGCGATGGAGGGCGAGCCCGAGGCGGTGTTCGACTACTACAACGCCCTGCTCGCCGAGGACAAGGCCGGCAAGATCGTCCAACGCTCGGACCAAGGCGGCAAGATCCGAACCGATTCGGGCACCGGAGAGGCGCGCATCGAAAGCATCGGCCTGTTCGACGCCGCCGGCCGGCCCGTCTCGGTGGTGGCGGTGGGGCAGGCGATCGAGGTGCGCTTCGCGGTCGGCGTCCATGCCGACCTGGATGGTCTGGTGCTTGGTTGCGGGATCAAGGACCGGCTCGGCCAGATGATGTTCGGAACCAACACCTTCCTGACCGGCCAAGCCCTGGACTCGGCGCGGCTGGGCGATCAATTCGTGTTCCGGGTCCGGTTCGACGCCAATCTTGGCGAGGGGTCTTACTCGGTGCACGCCTCGCTGGTGCGCGAGAACTCGCACATCGAGAAGAACTATCACTGGGTCGATCACGGCCATGTTTTCGAGGTGGTCAATCCGACCAAGCCGAGCTTCGTCGGCTGCAATTGGACGGAAATGCTTTTCGACATCGAGCGGATCTCTCCGCCCGCGCCGCCGCCGGCCCGCGACGACCCGCTGGTGGTGGTGGATGTCGGTTGCCGCTGGGGCTTCGCCGAGCGGTTCACGGGCGGCGCCTTCCGGGTGTTCGGCTTCGATCCCGACCACGAGGAATGCGAACGCCTGCGGGCGCGCCACGCCGACGCGCCCGCCGGGACCATCCATGTCGAGGCGGTGGCGCTCGCCCGGCGCGCCGGGCCGCGGCGCCTATACATGACGCGCGAGCCGGCGTGCGGTTCGCTGTTGGAACCGGACCCCGACCTGACCGCCGCCTACCCGGCGTTGGACTGCGCCCGTCACGTCGCCTCGCTGGAGATCGAGGCGGTGACGCTGGCCGGCTGGGCGCGGGACAACGGGATTGGCCGGATCGACCACATCAAGCTCGACACCCAGGGCACCGAGTTGGAAATCCTGGAAGGCGCCGGCGATCTGCTGGCTGGCTTGCGTTGCGTCGAAATCGAGGTGGAATTCAACCCGATCTACCGCGACCAGCCGTTGTTCGCCGACATCGACCGCTTTCTGCGGCGGCGCGGCTTCGTCTTGTGGAAGTTGTCCAACCTGGTCCATTACTCCCGCGATGGCGCGGCGACCGGTGCGCTGGACGAGAACGCCGTCTGCTATGACGACGCCCACCGTTTCGTCCACCCGACGCATGGCGGCCAATTGTACTGGGCGGACGCCCGTTTCATCAAAAAGGACGTGTTGGCGCCGCGGCCGATCGGCGATCCGCAACGCCTTCGGGATGAAACCTTGTTCTCCGCCCTGGGAATGGCGGACGTTGTCGCGCACATCGCCTCGCATCGGGTCTCGCCATGATCTCATACGCCCAGAACTTCGAAGACGTGATGCTTTGGCGGGCGCTGAAGCATGTCGAGGCGGGGTTCTACATCGACGTGGGCGCCGGCGGCCCCACGCTTTACTCCGTCACCAAGGCCTTCTACGAGGCGGGTTGGCGCGGCGTGAACATCGAGCCGATGCCCAAGCCCTTCGCCGAATTGGAGGCGGCGCGGCCGCGCGACGTCAACTTGCGCCTTGCCGCCGGAGCCGAAACCGGAACCGTCGAAATCTGGGAAGCCGAGGTCGACGGACTGGCCACCGGGCGAAGCGACCACGTCCAGCGGATGCTCGCCGAAGGGCGCAAGGGCGCCTATCGGGCCACGCCGATGCGCCGCTTGGCCGAACTCTGCGACGAGCACGCCAAGGGCTGCATCCATTTCCTGAAGATCGACGTCGAGGGCATGGAACGCGACGTCCTGCTGGGCTGCGATTTCGCCCGCCACAGGCCCTGGGTGGTGGTGGTCGAGGCGACCATTCCCAACAGCCCGGTCGAGTGCCACGCCGAATGGGAGCCGCTGCTTCTCGGCGCCGGCTACCGCATGGTCTATGCGGACGGCTTGAACCGCTTCTATGTCGCCCCGGAACGCGCGGAACTGGCCGACGCCTTCCGTTACCCGCCCAATTTCTTCGACGGCTTCACGCCCTGCGCCGAAGTCCAGGCGAACGCCCGCGCGGAATGGGCCGAGCGCACGCGGCGGGAAACCGAGACCCGCGCCGAGTTGGCCGAGCAAGCTTGGCGACAGGCCGGCGCCTGGGCCGACCAGCTTGACCAGGCTCGGCTGCAAGCCATCGCGCGGGCCGAACTGGCGGAGACCGCTTGGCGCGAGGCCGACGCTCACGTCAAACACATCGAGGAGTCGCGGCGACGGGCTGAAACCCGCGCCGAGTTGGCCGAACAGGCGCGGGACTCGGCGACCGCCCGCGCCGCGTTGGCCGAACAAGCGCGGGACTCGGCGACCACCCGCGCCGAGTGGGCCGAACAGGCGCGGGACGCGGCGGACACCCGCGCCGAGCGGG
>JADFZP010000048.1 GCA_015232485.1 Alphaproteobacteria bacterium | reverse complement strand
ACGGGCATGACGGCGATCTCTCCACTCGTCATGGCCGGACTTGATCCGGCCATCCCACGCGGCTCCGTGGGAACACGTGGATGCCCGTGTCAAGCACGGGCATGACGGCGAAGCCATCGGCGGTAAAGTCGCCATTGAGCGAATGGCTCGCCGGTATCAATACCATTTGGACGTCGGATCGCCCAGCAGGCGGACATGCGACTCGCCGTCCTCGTTGCCCAGCCGCGCGTTGAGCCGCGGCATCAATTCGGCCAGCGCCTCGTCGAGCTTCCAGGGCGGATTGATGAAGGCCAGACCGCAACCGTTCAGGCGGAACGGCACATAGGGCGGATGGATCAGGAAATCGGCGGCGAGCACCGGCCGCTCGCCGGCCAGCGCGGCGAGGCGTTGGTGGAAATCGACCACCGGCGGCAAGTCCTTGATCGGATACCAGATGGCGTAGGTGCCACTCGCCCAGCGGCGCAGTCCCTGGGCGAGGCCGTCGAGCACGCGGTCGAATTCGTCCTTCTCCTCGAAGGGAGGATCGATCAGCACCAGACCGCGGCGCTCGGGCGGCGGGACCATGGCCTTGAGCGCCGCATAGGCGTCCATGCCGTGGGTGGTGACCTGCCGGTCGCGGCGGAACTCGGCCTTCAGCGCGATCAGGTCATCGGGGTGCAATTCGTTCAGCACCATGCGGTCGCCGGGACGCAGCAGGGCGCGGGCGATGCGCGGCGAGCCGGGATAGAAGCGCAAGGCCCCGCCCGGGTTCATTGCCCGCACCACCTCCAGATAGGGCTCGGTTCCTGGCAAGGACGGGCCGTCGAGCAGCTGGCCGATGCCGGTCAGCCATTCGCCGGTCTTGCCCGCCTCGACCCCCGCCAGATCGTAGCGCCCAATCCCGGCATGCAGGTCGAACACCGCGAAGGGCGTGTCCTTGCGGCCCAGATGGGCGAGGGCGAGCGTCAGGGCGACGTGCTTGAAGACGTCGGCGAAGTTTCCGGCATGGTAGGCGTGGCGATAATTCATATACGCCAGATGCCCTGCGCCGCGAAAAAAGTCCACCCCCCAACGGTGTCTCTGCTAACGTCGAACGGCAAAGAAATGCCGGGGTCCGAATGACCGTCGACAGCAATCGCGACCGCTTCGTCAAGTTGGCCTTCTGCCGCGCCGACCTTCTGTTTGAACTGGACGGCGACCGCCGGGTGGTGTTCGCGGCGGGCGCCACCGAGGTGGTGTGCGGCCGCCCGCCCGAGGCCCTGAAGGGCACCGCCTTCGACCTTCTGGTCGCCGACGCCGACCGCTTGGCCACCAATTTGGCGCTGACCTCGGCCGGCCCGGTGGGCCGCATCGAGGAGCGCTGCGTGCATGTCGGCCGGGCCGCCCTGGCGATGACCATGGCCGGCTACCGCGCCGCCGATTTCGGTGGGCATTTTTTCCTAGCGCTGAAGGCCGAGCCGACCCAGGGCGTGCCGATGATGTCGGGCGACGGCCCCGAGCCCGAGATCGTCGAGAAGGGCGCCTTCGCCGAGATGGCCGCCCAGCGCGCCGCCGAATTCAAGCGCGGCGGCGGGCGCGCCCAGATCACCCTGTTCAAGGTCGAAAACCTCGACGGCATGATGAAACAGCTTGGCGCCTCGGCCAAGAAGCGCCTGCTGGCCGCCATCGACGTGGTGCTGAAGGAGCGCGCCCTGGGCGGCGACTGCGCCGGCCATGTCGACGGCGAAAGCTTCTGTCTGGTTCACGACGAGGCCGTCGACCCGCGCGAGGTCGGCGAAGCCATCGAGAAGACGGCCGGCGCCCACGCCCCGGCCGGCGTGCAAGTCAAGGCCGAGGCCGCCACCCTGGATGCCGACGGCGCCGGCTTGTCCGAGGATCAGGTCGCCAAGGCGTTCATCCACACCATCCAGCGCTTCTGCGCCGAGGGCGCCGCCGGGGTGAAGTCGAACCTCGACCAGGTGCTGTCGCAGATGATGGCCGACACCGTCGAGTCGGTGGCGACCATCCGCCAGATCGCCCGCAACGTCGAATTGGATCTGGTGTTCATGCCGATTTGCGACCTGCGGCTGGGCAAGGTGCATCATTTCGAGATGCTGACCCGCTTTCGCGATCCGCGCTTCAAGGCGTCGCCGTTCCAACTCATCACCCTGGCCGAGGAGGTCGACATCATCCACGACCTCGACATGGCGATCGTCAAGAAGGCGGTGAAGCTGCTGGGCGATTTGTCGCGGAAAGACCCCATTCCGCCGGTCGCCGTGAACCTGTCGGGCAAGTCGGTGATGAGCCCCAGCTTCATCGACGAGTTGCACAATTTCCTGCGCAACAGCGGAGTCAATCCGCACAAGCTGATGTTCGAGATCACCGAATCGGCGCGCGTCGACCGCCTGGACGTGGTCAACGCCCACATGCAGACCTTCCGCGAGAAGGGCTTCAAATTCGCGCTGGACGATTTCGGCGCCGGCTCGGCCAGCTTCGATTATCTCAACGTGCTGGACGCCGATTACGTGAAGTTCGACGGCCCGGTGGTGCGCCGCGCCTGCGGCTCGAACAAGGGCAACGCCATGCTGAGCACGATGGCCAAGATGTGCTCGGGCCACCGCATGTTCACCGTGGCCGAAATGGTCGAAGACAAGAAGATGGCCGATCAGGTCTATCACTGCGGCATCGACTACGGCCAGGGCTGGCATTTCGGCAAGCCCAGCGACGACCCTTACGTCTTCGCCGACCGTTTCGTGGCGCGCGTCAAATCCAACACATGAAGCTGGAGCCAATGAAGAAGAACCCGCTGAAGCTCAATCCGCTGCAACTGAAAACCCTGACCCTGTTCCAGGAGTTGGCGCGCCATCCCGACACCTCGACGCCGCAGGAGAACGGCGCGGTGGTGCTGACCCACCTGCCGCAGCCGCACGGCAACCATTTCCACGTCGGCTCCCGCGCCGTCGCCACCCGCGACGCCAGCGGCCTGAGCAATCAGGCGGTGTGGACCGCGCTGGAACGCAAGGGCATGATCATCGGCAGCTTCCCCTACGCGGTGACCCTGACGCCGGACGGGCTGTCCTACGAGACCGGCCTGCGCGACGAGATTTTGCATGGGTCGGATCATTGAATGGGGGCGGCCTTGATCCGCAGCCCCGTCGTGCATATCATGCGTCTTACATGAATTGCATGGGAAGCCATCCGTCATGATCATCCCCGCGGCCGAGTTTCAGCGCAATATCGGCACCTATCAGGATCGCGCCCTGACCGCACCCGTGTTCGTGACCCGCAATGGCCGTGAGCGGACGGTCCTGCTGTCGGTTGACGAATACCGGCGCCTCAAGCGGCGTGACCGCGAGGTCTTGGCGGTCGAACATCTCGACGCGACGACGGTGGCGGCCATCGCCGCCGCCGAGGTGCCGGCGGAGTTCGCGCATCTCGACGCCGAACTGGAACCTTGATTGCCGTTTACGACACCTCGTCCGGGCCTTGTCATCGGCTACGCCTATCTGTGGCTCGACGAGCACCGACGAGGGCGACTCGAAGGGGCGAAAGACCGGCCATGCGCCATTGTTCTGACCACCGAGGACCGGGACGGCGAGATCGTGGTGACGGTCGCTCCAATCACGCATGGCCAGCCTCGAGACGCTAGCGCCGCAGTCGAGATTCCAGGGCCAACCAAGCGGCGCCTCGGCCTCGACGATGAGCGTTCGTGGGTCGTGGTCACCGAAGTCAATCAGTTCGTCTGGGCGGGACCGGACCTGCGGCCCGTCTCGCGGGAACAACCAGCCCGTTTCGATTTCGGCATGCTGCCACCGGCCTTGTTCGCTCAAATCAGGACCGTCCTGATCGAACATATCCGCAAACGCCAAACCGGCCTCGTCCCCCGGACCTGACGGTTCAAACAAACACGAACCGCGCCGCGCCGCTTTCCCGCTCCTCGCCGACGATGAACCCCTCGGGCGGGACGAAGACCTCGCGCGCCGCCACCTCGATCACCGTCAGCGCGTCGGCGGCCAGCCAGCCGGCCTTGGCCAGCGCGGCCAGGGCGGGCGGGCCGAGGCCTTGTTCGTAGGGCGGATCGAGCAAGGCGAGATCGCAGGGCGACGGGGCGGGCGGCGGTTTGGTCGCGTCGGCGCGCAGGATGGTGACCCGCCCCTCCTCGCCCAGCGCGCGGGCGTTGTCGCGCAGGACGGCCAGACAGGCGGGGTTGGTTTCCAGGAAGGTGGCGTGCGCCGCGCCGCGCGACAGGGCCTCGAAGCCCAGCGCGCCCGAGCCGGCGAAGGCGTCGAGCACCCGGATGCCGTCGAAATCGATGCGGCTGTTCAGCATGCTGAACAGGGTTTCGCGCGCCCGGTCGGCGGTCGGCCGGGCGAGACGGCCGGGGGGAGCCGCGAGCGCTCTACCCCTTAGGCGGCCGGCGACGATCCTCACGGGGCTTGGCCTCCTCCTTGGCGGGCATCAGGCTGCCGAGTTGGTCCCGCAAGACCTTGCCGGTCACTTCCTCGACCTCGCCCTCGCCCAGCACGCCAAGCTGGAACGGGCCGTAGGCGACCCGGATCAGCCGCGTCACGGTCCAGCCGAGATGTTCCATCACCTTGCGGATTTCGCGGTTCTTGCCTTCGCGCAGCGAGACGGTGAGCCAGGCGTTGCTGCCCTGCTGGCGGTCGAGCAGCGCCTTGATCGGGCCGTAGGACTGGCCCTCGATGGTGACGCCCTTCTCCAGCCCCAGCAGGACCACCGGATCGACGATGCCATGCACGCGCACGCGGTAGCGGCGCACCCAGCCGGTCGAGGGCAACTCCAATTGCCGCGCCAGCCCGCCGTCGTTGGTCAGCAGCAACAGCCCCTCGGAACTGTAGTCGAGGCGGCCGATCGAGATGACGCGCGGCATGTCCTCGGGCAGCTTCTCGAACACCGTCAGGCGGCCTTCGGGGTCGCTGTGGGTGGTCATCAATCCGGCCCGCTTGTGGAAGCGCCACAGCCGCGTCTTCTCGGCCTCGGGCAGCGGCTTGCCGTCGACCACCACGATGTCGGTCTCGTCGACCGTCACGGCGGGGGTGTCGAGCACCTTGCCGTTGACCGCGACGCGGCCCTCGCCGATCCAGCGCTCGGCCTCGCGGCGCGAGCACAGCCCGGCGCGCGCCAGGCGTTTGGCGATGCGTTCGCTCATGCGCAGGCTCCCACGAAAGCGTCGAAGATGGCCCGGTCCGCCGGGTCGATATGGTATTCGGGGTGCCACTGCACCCCTAGGCAGAAGCGCCGTCCCAGCACCTCGATGCCCTCGATCACCCCGTCGGGGGCCAGCGCGTCGACCACCACGCCGGGGCCGACCGCCAACGCCGCCTGATGGTGGGCGCTGTTGACCGACAGCCGCTCGCGGCCCGCGATGCGGTGGAGCAGCGTGCCGGGCGTGACCAGGACGTCGTGGCCGGGCTCGGTGCGCGGGTTGGGCTGCTCGTGCGCCAGACAGTCGGGCACCGTGTCGGGAATGTGCTGGATCAGCGTGCCGCCCAGCACCACGTTCAGAAGCTGCTGACCGCCGCAGATCCCCAGCACCGGCATGTCGCGTTCCAGCGCGCCGCCGAGCACCGCCAGCTCGAAGGTGGTGCGCCGCGCCTTCAGGGTGACCGTGGCGTGGCGGGTGGCCGCGCCGAACAGCGCCGGGTCCACGTCGAAGGCGCCGCCGGTGACCAGCAATCCGTCGATCAGGTCCAGGTAGCCGGCCGCCAGTTCGGGCTCGTGCGGCAGCAGGATCGGCACGCCGCCGGCCGCCACCACCGCCTCGCAGTAGTTCTTGCGCAGGGCGTACCAGGGCAGCTTGGAATAGCCGCCCGGCTCCTCGGAATCGAGCGTGATGCCTATGACCTTCATGGCGCGCACCATAGGCGCGGCGGCCCCGCGGGCGCAATGGTGAAGACGGGCGCGCGCGGCCGTGCTTGAATGCCGCCCATGACCGCCACCGACCCCATGTCCCTGGCCTTCGACGAGGCCCGCGCCGCCGCCCGGCGCGGCGAGGTGCCGGTCGGCTGCGTGGTGGTCGGCCCCGATGGGCGGGTTCTGGCCGGCGCCGGAAATCGCACCGAGGCCGATTCCGATCCCACCGCCCACGCCGAGATGCTGGCTTTGCGCGCCGCCTGCGCCGCCTTGGGCCAGCCGCGGTTGGAGGGCTGCGACCTGTGGGTGACGCTGGAGCCCTGCCCGATGTGCGCCGCCGCCATCTCGCTGGCCCGCATCCGCCGGCTTTACTTCGGCGCCTACGACCCCAAGGGGGGCGGCGTCGAGCACGGGGCGCGGGTCTATGACCACGCCACCTGCCATCACCGGCCCGAAATCTACGGCGGCTTGCGCGAGAGCGACGCGGCGGCCTTGTTGCAAGCGTTCTTCAAGGCGCTGCGCTGACGTGCTATCACGTTGGTGATAGAAGCCAGCCGGGTGCCGCGATGTCCCATGTCCTGGATCAAAATCTGAACTACGACCGCCCCATCAAACTGGCGGACGGCGTCTTCTGGGTCGGCTACAACGACCCGCACAGCGGGTTGCAGTGCAATCCGTATCTGATCTTCGACGGCGACGAGGCGGTGTTGATCGACGGCGGCAGCCGGCCCGATTTCAGCACCGTGATGCGCAAAGTGCTGCAAGTCGGCGTCGAGCCGCGCCAGATCTCGCATCTGATCTATCAGCATTACGACCCCGACCTGTGCGGATCGATCCCCAATTTCGAGAACATCATCGGCCGGCCGGACCTGAAGCTGATCTCGAAGCAGGAGAACATCGCCTTCATCCGTCACTACTCGGTTCGTTCCGAGATATTGTGCATGGAGGCGATCGGCCGCCGGCTGGTCATGAAATCGGGCCGCACGCTGACCTTCCACGCCACGCCCTACGCCCATCTGGCGGGCAGCTTCACGAGCTACGACACCGCGTCGGGCATCTTGTTCTCAAGCGACCTGTTCGGCAGCGTGGGCGACCCGAAAAGTTGGCGGCTGTTCCTCGAGATCGAGCGGGCCTGCGCGGGCTGCGCCGCTCCCAAGCCGACGCCGGACGAGATTTGCGGCCGGGCCGGCTGCGCCTGTCCCTGGACCGGGTTCACCTTCTTCCATCGCCAGATCATGCCCTGCAACAAGGCGGTGCGCTACGCGATGGATGTGGCGCGCTCGGTGGGGCCGAAGATGATCGCGCCGCAGCACGGCTCGGTCCTGCACCGGCCCGACGACATCGCCGAGGCGATCGCCCGGATCGCCGCGATGGAGGATGTCGGCATCGACGGCGTCCCCCCTTTCGCGGGGGCCTGAGATGGACCCCTTGGACACCGGCCTCGCCCGCCTGTCGCTGGAACGCCAAGCGGGCGACGTCCACGAGCGCTTGGTGTCGCGCCTGCTGGAGCAGGGCGCGCAAATCTCGGACCACCTGATCAACGAGGAACTGCTGAAGGAACTGGTGCGCCAGTTCGTCGAATCCGAACGCAACCTCGCCGAGGCCCACCGCCAAGTGCTGGCCCTGTCGCGCACCGACGGCCTGACCGGCATCGCCAACCGCCGCTGGTTCGACGAGTGCCTGGGCACCGAATGGGGCCGCTCGGCCCGCGCCGGCGCGCCGGTCGGCCTGTTGCTGCTCGACATCGACAGCTTCAAGCTGTTCAACGACAATTACGGCCACCCGGCCGGCGACGAGACCCTGCGCCGCGTCGCCCGCGCGGTGGCCGAGGTGGTCGGCCGCCCGCCCGACCTCACCGCCCGCTATGGCGGCGAGGAGATCGTCTGCCTGCTGCCGGAAACCCCCCTCGACCGCGTCGTGGCGGTCGGCCAAACCGTGCTGGCCGCCGTGCGCGCCCTGGAGATCCCCCACGCCCATTCCAAGGCCGCCGCCATCGTCACCGCCAGCATCGGCGCGGCCTCGCTGATCGCCACGCCCGACGCCCCGGCGACCCTGCTGGTGGAAACCGCCGATGGCGCGTTGTACCGGGCGAAAGAGGGCGGACGGAACCGGGTGGTGGCGGCGGCTTGATCGGCGCCGCCACCAAGGTTCAGCCCCGCACCACCTGGGCGACCTGTTCGACGGTGACCGTTGTTCCCGCCACCCGGCTCGCCACCTTGGCGGCGGCTTGGTAGGCGGCGTTCTGGGCCGCCATGCCCGACATGCCTTTTTCCCGCGCGGCGAGAACCGCCTCGCCGTAAGCCCGAAGAATGAGGGATTCGATCTCGTCGTCCACGATCCTTCTCCACGACTGGCGCTCGCGATGACGGCGCGAGCCTTCCGCTCCCCCCCACCAGTCCGAGCTTACAGTCCTTGAATGAAGGTTTCCAGTCGCTCCCATCACCCCACCGACTCGATTTCCGCCACCCGCCGCGAACCGGCCGCCGCGCGGTGGTCGGTGGCCAGCAGCGTGTAGACGGCGGGCAGCACGAACAGCGTGAACAGGGTTCCGATCAGCATTCCCGAGACGATCACCAGACCGATCGAGAAGCGGCTGGCGGCGCCCGCGCCGCTGGCGGTGAGTAGGGGCAGCAGCCCCACCACCATGGCCGCCGTGGTCATCAGGATGGGGCGCAGGCGGACGCGGGCGGCGTGTTCGATGGCGGCGCGGCGGTCGGCGTTTTCGCCGATCTGCATCTCGCGGGCGAAGGCGACCATCAGGATGCCGTGCTTGCTGATCAGGCCGATCAGGGTGACCAGACCCACCTGGGTGTAGATGTTCATGGTCGCCAAGCCGAAGAACAAGGGCAGCAGCGCGCCGAAGATCGACATCGGCACCGAGACCAGGATGACCAGCGGATCGCGCAATGATTCGAACTGCGCCGCCAGCACCAGATAGATCACCACCAGCGCGAAGACGAAGGTCAGGGCGAGTTGCCCGCCCTCGGTCACGTATTGCCGCGATTCCGACAGCCAGTCGTGGCGGAAGCCGGCCGGCAGGTGCAGCTTCGCCTGCTCCTCCAGAAAGTCGACGGCTTGGCCGATGGTGGCGCCGGGCATCGGCACCGCCTGGAAGGTCGCCGAGGGAAGCTGGTTGTGCTTGGACAGCGCGTTGGGTTCCGTCTCGGTGCGGATCGAGACGAAGGTGGACAGCGGCACCTGCTGGCCGCCGGCCGTCTTCACCCAATAGCGGGTCAGGCTTTCCGGCGTCAGGCGCTCGTCGCGCGGCACCTGGGGGATCACCTCGTAGGAGCGGCCGTTCAGGTTGAAGCGGTTGACGTAGTTGCCGCCCACCATCACCGCCAGGGTGTCGCCGATCGCCTGCATCGACACGCCCAGATCGGCCGCCTTCGAGCGGTCGACGGTCAGGCGCACCACCGGGCTGTCGAAACGCAGATCGCTGTCGGTGACGATGAACAGGCCGCTTTTGGTGGCGGCGTCCTTGATCCGCTCCATGGCGTCCCAGATGGTGCGGTAATCGCTGGGCGCGCTGATCACCATCTGCACCGGCAGGCCACCGGTCGAGCCGGGCAGCGCGGGCGGCGAGACCATGAACACGTTGATGCCGGTCACGGCGGCGAGGTCGGCCTGGACCAGCGGCTGCAACTCCTTGGCGCTGCGGGTGCGCTGGTCCCACGGCTCGAGGATCATGCCGGCGAAGCCCTGGGTCAAGGTGGGCAGGCCGTTGAGCACGAAGCGGGTGTCGGTCTCGGGATATTGGGCGAAGATGCGGTCGGCCTGCGCGCCGTAGATGTCGACATAGTCGAGATTGGCGTATTGCGGCGCCTTGGTGATGCCGAACAGGATGCCCTGATCCTCCTCGGGCGCCAGCTCGGCCATGGTGTTGGCGAACAGGAAGCCGACGCTGGCCAGCACCCCCACCCCGAACAGCAGGGTGGCCGGCCGGAAATCCAGGGCGCCATGCAGCCGCCGCCCGTACCAACCCTCGAGCCGCCCGAAGCCGCGCTCGACGAAGCGGGCGAAGCGGCCCTCGGTGGCCGCCGGGCTAAGCAGCACCGAGGCCATCATCGGCGACAGGGTCAACGCCACCACGCCCGAGATGATCACCGCTCCGGCCAGGGTGAAGGCGAATTCGCGGAACAGGGCGCCGGTCAGCCCGCCCAGGAAGCCGATCGGCGCATAGACGGCGGCCAGGGTGATGGTCATCGAGACGACCGGCCCGACGATCTCGCGCGCCCCGATCATCGCCGCCTGGACGGGGCTTTTGCCCTCCTCGACATGGCGGTGGACGTTCTCGACCACCACGATGGCGTCGTCGACCACCAAGCCGATGGCCAGCACCATGGCCAGCAGCGTCAGCAGATTCAGCGAGAAGCCGAAGGCCAGCATGAAGGTCGCCGCGCCGATGATCGACAGCGGGATGGTGACGATCGGAATCATCACCGAGCGGAACGACCCCAGGAACAGGAAGATCACCAGAATGACGATGCCGACCGCCTCGGCCAGGGTCTTGACCACCTCGTCGATCGAGGCCTGGATGAAGCGGGTCGAGTCGTAGACGATCTCCATCTCCAGGCCGGGCGGCAGGTTGCGCTGGAGGTCGGGCACCAGACGGCGGATGTCGGCCACGATGTCGAGCGGATTGCCGGTCGGCGTGCCGTTGATGCCGATGAACACCGCCTGCTGGCCGTTCATCGAGACGCTGGAATTGTTGCTTTGCGCGCCCAGTTCGACGGTGGCCACGTCCTCGATGCGGACCAGCGAGCCGTCGCCGGCCTTGACCACCATGCGGCGGAACTGCTCGGCGTCGGTCAGCCCGGTGTTGGTGGTGACGTTGCTGACCACGAACACGCTTTTCATCTGGCCGGGCGCCGCCTGGTAATTGTTGGCGCGGATCGCCGCCGCCACGTCGCCCGCCGAGATGCCGCGCGCCGCCATCTTCTCGGGGTCGAGCCAGACGCGCATCGCGAAGGTCTGGCCGCCCAGAACCTGGGCCGAGGCCACGCCGTCGACCGTCGCCAGCACCGGCTGCACGACCCGCGACAGGTAATCGGTGATCGCCGCCCCGGAAAGCGTCTGGCTGGCGAAGCCCATGTAAAGGATCGAGGTGGTCTCGCCGGTCGACTTCAGGATCACCGGGTCGTTGGCCTCGCGCGGCAACTGGTATTTGACCTGCTGCACCTTGGCCATGATGTCGGTCATCGCGACGTTGGGATCGAAATTCAGGCGGATATAGGCGGTGACGACGCTTTGCCCCTGGGTCGAGGTCGAGCCAATGTAGTCGATGCCCTCGGCGGTGGCGACCGCCTGCTCGATCGGCGTGGTGATGAAGCCCTGCATCAGATCGGGCGAGGCGCCGGGATAGGCGGTGGTCACCGTGATGACCGTGTTCTTCAACTCGGGATATTGGCGGATCGGCAGGTCCATCATGGCGCGCAGGCCGATCAGCAGGATCAGCACGCTGACCACCATGGAAAGGACCGGGCGGCGGATGAACAGGTCGGTGAAATTCATGACCGCCTCAATTCCTGGGCAGGGCGGCCGGCGCGGCGAGCGCGTCGCCCTGGGCCAGCGTGACGGCCGCGCCGTTGTTCAATTTCAGTTGCCCGGACGACACCACGCGGTCGCCGGGGGACAGACCCTTCAGGATCTCGACCCTGCCCTGGAAACGATCGCCGGTGGTGACCGGCACGCGCTCGACGGTCATCGCCTCGCCCTCTTCCCGCACCACGAACACGGAATCGCCATAGACCGTGTAATCGACGGCGGTTTCCGGCACCACGATGCGTTCAGGGGCCGGCGGCAGCACGACGCGGACATTGGCGAACATGCCGGGCAGCAACAGGCGCTCGGGATTGTCGAGCGTCGCGCGGGCGCGGATGGCGCGGGTCTCGGCGCTGACCTGGGGCTCGATGGTGGACAACTGGGCGTCGAAGCCGCGGCCCGGCGCCGAATCCGACTCGACCACCACCGCCTGACCAATGCGCAGCCGGCCCAGCGTGTTCTCGGGCAGGGTGAAGTCGACATGCAGGCGCGACAGGTCGGTCAGCGTGACGACCGGCGCGCCGGCATCGACGAATTGGCCCAGATCGACGGCGCGGATGCCCAGATCGCCCTCGAACGGCGCGCGGATCAGCTTGTAGGCGATCAGCGATTGGGTGCGCTGGATGCGGGCGTTGATCTCGTCGAGTTGGGCGATGTTCTGGTCGACCGTGGTGCGCGGCCCGGCTTGGCTGCGCAGCAGGTCGCGGGCGCGGTTCAGATTGATCTCGGCCAAGCGGGCCTGGGCGCGCAGGGCCAGCAGATCGGCCTGCTCGGTGGCGTCGCTGAGTTGCACCAGCGGCTCGCCCTCGGTCGCGCGGGCGCCCGATTCGAAGAAGATGCGGCTGACCCGGCCGGCCACCTCGGGCGACACCACCACTTGGCGGGCGGCCACCACGGTGCCGATCGCGGTCAGGTGTTTGGGCACCGATTCGACCTTCGCCTCGGCCACCGCGACCGGCGTGGGCGGCGGCTTGGCGCTGGCGAAATACTCGCCCATCGCCTTGTCGCGGAAGGTCTTGAAGCCCCACAGACCGGCGAACAGCACCGCCAGCAGCAAAGCGGTCAGGGCGACGCGAAGCACGAGCGAACGTCTGGTCGGCATGGTCGAACTCACTTGGGAGCGGCGATCGCGACCGTCAGGCCGAGACCACGCAGGATGAAGAGGGTCGCCTGATCGGCCAGCGCCGGCCCGCTCGAGGCGTGGGGCGCGATCGGGTTGGGCGGCATCTGGACGGTGGCCAGCATCGAGGCCAGGTGCTCGACCAGCCACAGCGCGTTGCCGGGCAAGAGCGACGTCTGGACCGCGTCGCCCGCCTGGATGGCTTCGCGCAACGACGCCTCGAAGGCCGGCGCGATGTGCTCGGCCACCCAGCGATAGACCAGCCGCGCGTATTCGCCGTCTTCGAGGAAGCTGCGGATCATCAGCCGGTGCCGCATCATCAGATCGTCCGGGCCGGCCGGCACGTCGATCGCGAAGTGGCGAACGATCGAACGCACGAACTGGATCAGGGTGTCGGTCGAGGGCGGCAAGGCGAGCAGGCGTTTCAACTCGGGCTCGTCTTCCAGGCAGCGCGACAGGATCGCCTCGTACAGGGCCGCCTTGCTGTCGAAATGCTTGAAGATCAGCGCTTCCGAGACCGTGGCGGCGGCGGCGATCTCCTTGGTGGTGGTCGCCGCGAACCCCTTTTGCGCGAACAGCGGCAACGCCGCGTCGATGATCGCGTTGCGCCGGGCGATCTTGTCGAGACCGGAAGCCATGGTTAGTAAGTCCTCACCTACCGCTCGGTGGGAGATGTAATGCTCTAAACGCGCGCTGTCCAGGGCTTTGACACCACGAGGGCGGCGCAATAGCCTGCCGGGATGTCGATTCTCAATCTGAACCACCTGTTCGCGCCGTCCGCCGTGGCGGTGATCGGCGCGTCCGAACGGCCGCGCTCGGTCGGCGCCATCGTCATGCGCAATCTGCTGGATGGCGGCTTTTCCGGGCCGATCATGCCGGTCAACCCCAAGCGCCGCTCGGTGGCCGGGGTGCTGGCCTATCCCAGCGTCGAGGATTTGCCGGTTCCCGCCGAACTCGCCCTGCTGTGCGTGCCCGGCGCCCTGGTCCCCGGTCTGGTGGACCGGCTGGGCCGCCACGGCACGCGGGCCGCCATCGTCAGCGCCACCGATGGCGACC
>JADFZP010000047.1:9395-13574 GCA_015232485.1 Alphaproteobacteria bacterium | reverse complement strand
CTTCGGCAAGGCCACGGGCCGGGCCTACGGCCATTTCTGCGATTGGCAGGCGACGACCGACGGTTGGGAGCTGCTTGATCCGATCTATGCGCAGTACAAGGAATTCTTCGTCCTGATCGAGGCCGAGCGCGACGGCGCGGCCGTCCTGTATTGCCCGTTCATCTATGTCGACCAGGACATCTCGATGGCGCGCGGCTGGCTGCAAGGCTGGCCGAAGAAGCTGGGCCAGGTATGGATGACCCGCTCCTACGATCTCGATCACCCGGCGGCGGCGCGGCGGGTGGCGGGAACGCGGCTGGGCGCCAGCTTGGCCGTCAAGGACCGCCGGCTGGCCGAGGCGGCGGTGACGCTGACCGGCGGCGAGGGGCGGCGGCTGGGATTCCTGGGCTTGCCCACCTTCGGCGTGGTGGCTGGCCCCAGCATCGTCGGCGAAGTCACGTCGGGCGCCAAGGCCCTGGTGCGCGCCAAGGTCGAAAACCCGGTCGCCGGCCCGCTTTCGGCCGGCGAGGCCAGCTTGCGCTTCCTTGAAAGTCCGCGCGACGAGTTGTCGGCGCTCGCCCCGAAGGGCGCGGTCGAGGCCAGCGTCGGAACCTTCGCGCTGACCGTCACGGGGGCGTACCGGGTCGATTGAGCGCCCGAGCGATCCTTCCAAACGCGAACGCCCTCCCCCGTGAAGGGAAGGGCGTCCGCGACGAACCGGCCCGAAGGACGGCCGGAGACTTACTGCGGCAGGACGATCTCGACCCGGCGGTTCTGCGGCTCGCGCACGCCATCGGGGGTGGGAACCAGCGGGGCGGATTCGCCCTTGGCGACCACCGAGATGGTGTCGGGGCCGATGCCGGCCTGGGCCAGGGTGGCGCGCACATTGTCGGCGCGCTGCTGCGAAAGCTTCAGATTGTAGGGCTCGGTGCCCGAGCGGTCGGCGTGGCCGGTCAGCTCGAGGCGGGCGACGCCGCCCCGCTTGGCGGTGGCGGCGGCCTGGGCGATGATTTCGCGCGCCTCGGCGGTGATCTCGGCCTTGTCCCAGTCGAAGAACACCATGTAGTTGCGCAAAGTGGGCTGCGGCGCGGGCTTGGGCGGCGCCGGCGGCACGACCTTGGCCTGCTCGACCGGCTTCGGCGGAGGCTCGGCGAAGCGCCAGGTGAAACCGACCATGACGCTGTGCGCGTCGTAGCTCACCTCGGTGGACCGGCCGGCGGCGTCGTTCATGTCCAGATCCTCGGTGGCGAAGTAGCGGTAATCCGCCTTCAGCGAGAGGTTCTGGTTCAGCTTCCACGCGGCGCCGACGATGCCCTGATAGGCGAGGCCCGAGGCTTCGTCGTCGATCACCGCGGCGGCGCCCTGGCGCACGTTGTCGGCGGTCACCTGGGCCACGCCCAGGCCGGCGCCGACATAGGGGGTGATCGGGCCGCTGGTGGGAATGTCGAAATAGGCGTTCCCCATCAGGGACAGCGCCTGCATGTTGCCATCGGCCGAGCGGCCGTTGACGTCGCTCACGCCGTTGTCGCGCCAGCCCACTTCGGCTTCCAGGCGGAACTGGCCAAGGCCGACGCCAAGCTGGCCCAGCACGCCCCAGCCCGCGTCGTGTTCGATCGAGCGGTTGACGCCCGCCGCGTCGGCGTCGGCGTCGGTCGCCATGTTGATTCCGGTTTGCGCGCCGACATAGACCTCGGCCATCGCGGCCGTGGACAGGCCGATAAGCAGCCCCGCCGCCGCCGTCGCTGTGAAGATACGCATGTCGGTTAGCCCCTTGGGAGAATGGATCGCATCGAAAGGATATTCCGGAAGCTGTTTACAAGAAAGTCCTGGATATCTCAAGTCGTACCAATCGCACTGTACGGATGGGCTAGGCGCCGAAGATCGGCTAGGCTAGTGTTGGCTGGCAATGGCGAATGGATAGGCAGCCCGATGTCGCTGGAAAAACGGCTGGCGTTGATGGTGACCGTAACGGCCGCGGGCCTCGCTCTGTCGTTCGTTCTGGTCATGGCGCTATTCGTGCGCCCCGGGCTGAAAGCCGCGGAAGAACAGGACGTTCAACGCAACTTGCGCCGCATCACCGAAGCCGTGCGGCGCGAGAGCGAAGCCTTGCGCGCCACCAGCGCGGATTGGGCGGTGTGGGACGATACCTACACTTTTGTGCTCGACGGCAACGAGCAGTTCCGCACCGTCAATCTGATCCCCAAGCTTCTCGAGACCCTGCAACTCGACCATATGGCCATATTGGGCGTTGACGGCGCGGCGGTGTGGAGCCGCACCGAGCCGCCGGAGGCCATGGCCGAGGGCTTGGATCCCCTGCTGCGCGGGTCAAGCGACCGCGAGCCCGTGGTGGGGCTGATCGCCACGCCGGGCGGGCCGATGGTCGTCGCGGCCCACCCCATCCTGACCTCGCTGGGCGAGACGCCTTCGCGCGGCACGCTGGTGATGGGCCGCCTGCTCGAGGGCGCGATGCTCGAACGTCTGGCCGACGTCGTTCAGCTCAAGGTCGAGGCGCTGCCGACCACCGCGGAAGACCCGATGTCCAGCCTGGCCTTGGCCGACGGGTTGGCGCTCGGGCCGGCCGAAGGCGACAGCCGTTCGGCCCATCTGCGACTCGACGATATTGGCGGGCGGCCGGTCGCCGTGCTGCGCGCCGAGATTCCGCGCACCCTGATCCAGTCGGTCGCCGACAACGCCGAAACCGCCATGGCCTTGGCCGCCATGGCATCGTTGGCCATGCTGGCGTTGATGCTGATGGCGGTGCGCTTCGCCGTAACCCGGCCCTTGGCCCGGCTGACCCGCCAAGTCGCCGCCCTGCGCGCCTCGGGCGATTCGGGGCTGCGCCTCAACAGCGCGCGACGCGACGAGGTCGGCGAACTGGCCGCCGCCTTCGACACCGTTCTGGACGATGTCGAGCGCGCCCGTTCACAGCTTCTCGACGGCATCGAAAGCATCGGCGACGCCTTCGCGTTGTGGGATTCCGAAGATCGGCTGGTGCTGTGCAACGGCATCTATCGCGCCATGGTGCCCGGCTTGGCCGAAAGCGTCACGCCAGGCGTGCGCTTCCCCGACCTGGTCCGCGACGTCCAGCGCCTCGATCCCGAAGGCGCCTCGAATCATCAGGCCGTCGAGCGGCGCCTCGCCGACCGGCTGGGCGCCCATCGCAACCCCGACGGCCGGCCGCTCGATTGGGAACTTCCCGGCCGCAGCGTCGAGGTCCGCGAGCGGCGGACCTCGGATGGCGGCGTGGTCGGCATCTATATCGACGTCACCGAAAGCCGGCGGGTCGCCCAGGAACTGCGCCGCATGGTGCGCGAACTGGAACGCTCGAACCAAGACCTCGAGCAGTTCGCCTTCGCCGCCTCGCACGATCTTCAGGAACCGCTGCGCATGATCGCCATCTATGTGCAGTTGCTGGAACGCCGTTACGGCGAAAAGCTGGACGACACGGCCCGCGATTACCTGCGTTTCGCGGTCGAGGGGGCGAGGCGCATCCAGGGCCAGATCGCCGCCCTGCTCGCCTATTCGCTGGTTGACCGCTCGGCCGAGCCGCCGCGCGCCGTCGACTCGCGCCAAGTCCTGGCCCGCGTCATCGAGGCGGCCGGCGACACCATCGAAGAAAGCGGCGCCCGCATCGAGGTCGACCCGCTGCCCCTGGTGTGGGCCGAGCCGTCGCAAGTTGAACTGCTGTTCCGCCATCTGCTGGGCAACGCGCTGCTTTACCGCCGCTCGGGCGTGCGCCCCGAGATCCGCGTCACCGCGCAGCGCTCGGGCCATGACCGCGTCTTCGCGGTGTCCGACAACGGCATCGGCATCGAGCCGGAATATCACGAGCGCATCTTCATGATCTTCCAGCGCCTGCACACCCGCGACCGCTTCGCGGGCTCGGGCATGGGGCTCGCCATCTGCAAACGCATCGTCGAACGCCATGGCGGCCGCATCTGGATCGAATCGCAGTCGGGCCGCGGCGCCACCTTTTTCTTCACCCTTCCCGAGGCCGTCGATGCCACCGCGCCGACGTGATCAGGTCTGGGGCGCGTTCCGCACCAGCCAAGGCGAGTTGCGCGGAAGCGTGTGGCTCCGCTGGACGTGGCAACGTATGTTGAACGGCTTCAACAGCACTTTCAAACTTGCCTCGATATTCGTCCGCGAGGCGTGCCCTCTGATAGTTTTAGCCCGTTCCACATCCTCCTCGACAAACAA
>JADFZP010000047.1:3191-9295 GCA_015232485.1 Alphaproteobacteria bacterium | reverse complement strand
GCACTTCCGTTCCACGAACCCGTTGGGCCGGTCGTATTTTTCCGCGCTCCAGCCGTCGGGAAAGCTGAATACGAGTTGGCCCTCGACGACATCGATCACGCGCGGCTCTCCCAGTAGCGGTGCTCCATGGCGTCATCCTGCGCCAGGGCGGCTTCCAGCACGGCGATCATGCTCAGGTCGTCGACATCGTCCGCCGCTTCGACCACGATGCCGCCGTCCTTGCGCAGAAGGGAGAAGTACCGGACTGGAATGGCCGGCCCGTCCGCCTTAGACCGGTCAAGCCGCAGTTGGATCTCGCGCATCATGAACAGGCTGTGCGTGGCGATGAAAATCTGCACGCCATCGGCGGCCAGTTGGACCAGCGTGTCGGCCAAAGGACCCATCAGGCGGGGGTTCAGATTGGCTTCCGGCTCGTCCCAGAACAGTGAACCATGGAGCGCCAGGGACCCATTTTGGATGAGGTAGGCGAGCGTGGCGAGCTTGCGATACCCCTCGGACACCAGCGGAGCCTCGATTTTCCCACCACCATCGAAATTGAGGTAAAGCCGCCCGCGAGGGTCCGCTTCCAGGCGGCCGCCCATGGCTTGTTCGAGCGGCCTCAGCAATGTGTCGATGCCCGCTTTGCGTGGCCCGCGCAGAGGCCGGGCGATCAAGAGCTTGGCCAAGTCGTAATATGTCTCTTCGAATTGTATGCTCGTCCGCTCGTAATCGGAGACGATATCTGGCACCAGGGATACGACCTCGCGTGTCGGCAGGTACACCGGCCCGCCGATCGGGCTGGCGGGCCGGTCGGTTGGAGCCTTCGTGATGGCCGCCTTCTCGGCGTTGGCGGCGATCTCGAACGCAAGTTGCTTTGTGGACCGGCCGCCGTTGGCGAAGGTTAGTCGTACCTTGGCCGTGCCGGGCTTGCCCGGACCGACGTGACGGCGGAGCCGGCCAATGCCGTCCGGCAAAAAAACGTTCAGCAGTTTTTTGGTGAGCGCGATCGGTAGTTCGTCGTCTCCCACCGGCCTGCCGGCCTTTTCCGGGTACAGGATCTTGGTCGACGCGTAAGCGAGCTTGAGGAGATGGGTCTTTCCGGTTCCGTTCTCGCCGACCAAGACGTTCAGCCCATCGGAGAATTGGAAGGTCTCGTCGCCGAACACGGTGAAGCGCTTGGCATGCAGACTGCGCAATGTGCCGAGGGGGTTGGTGGTCTCAAGCGTCGTTTCGTCGAGCATGCGAAGCTCATCCTACGGCTGTATTGGCGCATCACCGTCACAGTTTGGCAGTCGTTGCACCGTGGGTAAAGGCGCATCCCAGCCATGACGAGCGGATGGTTGCGTCCCTCGCCCCGATCGAATACTTAGCATGCTGACTATCAGCATGGTAAGGCTTTGCGCATGAGCGCCACGGACGCCCGCGACTATCTCCTTGAAGAAAGCCTGGGCTATCTGCTCAGCATGTCGGCCCGCCTGCTGGGGCGGGCGATGCACGAGCGGATGCAGTTGCAGGGCTCGGCGCTGGCCCATTGGCCGATCCTGATGCGGCTGTGGCAGGAGGACGGGCTTTCGCAGGGCGATCTGGGGCGGCGGGTGGCGGTCGAGCCGGCCACGCTGACCCGCACGCTGGACCGCATGGAGCGGGATGGCCTGGTGACGCGGGCCCGCAATCCGCAGGACCGGCGCGAGGTGATCGTGCGCCTGTCGCCGCGCGGCTTGGAGCTGCGGGACGCGCTGATCCCCGACGCCATCGCCGTCCACGACATGGCGGTCGAGGGGCTGCCCGAGGCCGAGGTCGAGGCGCTGAAGCGCCTGCTGCATCATGTGATCGGCCGCCTGTCGGGGCGCGGTTTCACACCCGTCTGGGCCGCGCTGCCCGGCTCGGACGAAGAGGGGCAATCATGAGATCGTCGATGGTGATCGCGCTGGCGGTGCTGCTGGCGGTGGGCGCTTGGCTGGCCTCGGGCCAGTTCGGCGCGGCGGTCGTGCCGCCGCCCAAGAACGCCGCCCAAGTCGAGACGCCGCTCGCCCAGGTGCGGGTGCGGGTCATCGAGGCCGCGCCCAAGACCGCCGAGATCGTCGTGCAGGGCGCCACCCGCGCCTCGCGCACCGTCACGTTGCGCAGCGAAACCACCGGCCGCGTCGCCGAGATCGCGGTGGCCGAAGGCGCCCATGTGGTGGCCGGCCAGACGATCCTGCGCCTGGAGAAGGACGACCGCGAGGCGCATCTGGCCGAGGCCCGCGCCGCCGTCGAACGCCGCGCCCTGCAATTCGAGGCGGCCTCCAGTCTGGCGGCCAAGGAATACGCCTCGCGGGTCCGCCTCGCCGAGGCCCAGGCCGAGTTGGACGAGGCGCGCGCCCATATGGCCGAGATCCGCCTGGACATCGAGCGCACCACCATCCGCGCGCCCTTCGCGGGCGTGCTGGCGACCCGGCCCGTGCAACTGGGCGACGTGTTGCAGCCCGGCGGAGTGGCCGGCACCATCGTCGATCTCGATCCGCTGCTGGTGGCGGCCGACGTCTCCGAGCGCGACGTGATGGCCTTGTCGCCCGGCACCGAGGCGACGGCGCGTCTGGTCACCGGCCAAACCCTGGTCGGCAAGGTCACCTATGTGTCGCCCACCGCCCGCGCCGGCACCCGCACCTTCGAGGTGTGGATCGAGGTGGCCAATCCGCTGGGCATTCCCTCGGGCGTCACCGCCGAGTTGCGCCTGCCCGCGCTGGTCACGCCGGCCCATCTGGTGTCGCCCGCCGTGCTGGCGCTCGACGATGCCGGTCGGGTGGGGGTCAAGACGGTCGACGCCGAGGGCGTGGTCGCCTTCGCGCCGGTCCAGGTGATCGGCCACGGCCCCGAGGGCCTGTGGCTGGCGGGGCTGCCACCCACCGCGACCTTGATCACGGTCGGCCAGGATTGGGTGAAGGCCGGCCAGATGGTTCGCCCGGTGCCCGAGGATCAGGTGAAATGAATACCCTCATCCGGGCCGCGACCGATCATGCGCGGGTGGTGCTGAGCCTTCTGGTGATGATCCTGATCGGCGGCATGCAGGCTTACAACGGCATCCCCAAAGAGGCCGCGCCGGACGTTCCGATCCCCATCCTTTACGTCGCCATGAACCATACCGGCATCTCGCCGGGCGACGCCGAACGCCTGCTGGTCCGGCCCATGGAGCAGGAACTGCGCGGCATCGAGGGCGTCAAGGAGATGCGCTCGACCGCCTATGAGGGCGGCGCCAACGTATTGCTGGAGTTCGAGGCCGGCTTCGATCCCGATCAGGCGTTGAGCGACGTGCGCGAGCGCGTCGATCTGGCCAAAGGCGAACTGCCCGAGGACGCCGACGACCCGGTGGTCAAGGAAGTCAACATCAGCCTGTTCCCGATCATCGTCGTGGCGCTGTCGGGCGAGGTGCCCGAGCGCGCCCTGCTCGGTCTGGCGCGCAAGCTGGAACGCGAGCTGGAGGGCATCGATTCGGTGCTCGAGGTCGACATCGCGGGCGAGCGCGACGAGCAGGTCGAAATCCTGATCGACCCGGCGCGGCTGGAAAGCTATGGCCTGAACGCGCTTGATCTGGTGGGGTTCGTGTCGCGGTCGAACCGGGTGGTGGCGGCCGGCGCGTTGGACACCGGCCGGGGTCGCTTCGCGATCAAGGTTCCCGGCCTGCTGGCCGACGTGAACGAGGTGCTGGACCTGCCGGTCAAGGTGCGCGACGACGCGGTGGTCAAGCTGCGCGACGTCGCCGAGGGACGCCGCGCCTTCGCCGATCCCGAGGGCTTCGCGCGGGTCGACGGCCGCCCGGCCATCGCCCTCCAGGTGTCGAAGCGGATCGGCACCAACATCATCGAGACGGTCGACAAGGTGCGCGCCGTGGTCGCCCGCGAAAGCGCCGCTTGGCCGCCCAATGTGCGCGTCGCCTTCATGCAGGACCAGTCGGTCGAGATCAAGAACATGCTGACCGACCTGCAGAACAACGTGATCAGCTCGATCGTGCTGGTTCTGGTGGTGGTGGTCGGCGTGTTGGGGGTGCGTACCGGCGGGTTGGTCGGACTGGCCATTCCCGGCTCGTTCCTGATGGGATTCCTGGTGCTGGCGGCGCTGGGCCTGACCATCAACATGGTGGTGCTGTTCTCGCTGATCCTGGCGGCCGGCATGCTGGTCGACGGCGCCATCGTCGTCACCGAACTGGCCGACCGCAAGATGATCGAGGGCGTGCCGCGCCGCGAGGCCTATATCCATGCCGGGCAGCGCATGGCGTGGCCGGTGATCGCCTCGACTCTGACCACGCTGGCCGCCTTTCTGCCGCTGCTGTTCTGGACCGGCACGGTCGGCCAGTTCATGAAGTATCTGCCGATCACCCTGCTGGCCACGCTGTCGGCCTCGCTGTTGATGGCGCTGGTCTTCGTGCCCTGCCTGGGCGCCATCATGGGCGCGCCCGGCGCCTCCGACGCCTCCAGCATGCGCGCCATCGCCGCCGGTGAAACCGGCGATCTGTCCAGCGTGCCCGGTTATACCGGCCTCTATGTCCGCCTGCTGCGCCGCGCCTTGGCCCATCCGGGCAAGGTGGTGCTGGGGGCGGTCGCCTCGCTGATCGCCGTGCAGGTGTCCTATGGCGCCTTCGGCAAGGGGGTCGAGTTCTTCCCCGACGTCGAGCCCGAACAGGCCATCGTGCAAGTGCATGCGCGCGGCAATCTCTCGGTCCATGAAAAGGACGAGCTGCTGCGTCAGGTGGAAAGCCGCATCCTGGGCATCCAGGGCATCGACACCGTCTATGCGCGCTCGGGTTTGATCACCGGCTCGGGCCAGGACTTGGCCGAGGACGTGATCGGGTTGATCCAGCTCGAACTGGCCGACTGGCGCGCCCGCCCCAAGGGCAGCGCCATCCTGGCCGAGGTGCGGGCGCGCACCGCCGACCTGCCCGGCCTGGTGATCGAGGTGCGCAAGCCCGAGGCCGGGCCGCCGGTCGGCAAGCCGGTGCAGGTCCAGCTTTCGGCGCGCGATCCCTCGCTTTTGGAGGCGGCGACGCCCATGGTGCGCGCCCTGTTCGACGCCACGCCCGGTTTGGCCGACGTCGAAGACAGCCGCGCGGTGCCCGGCATCCAATGGGAATTCGTGGTCGACCGCGCCCAGGCCGCCAAATACGGCGCCGACGTGACGGCGATCGGCGACGTCGTCAAGCTGGTGACCAAGGGCCTGAAATTCGCCGACTACCGTCCCGACGACTCGACCGACGAGGTCGACATCGTGGCCCGCTTTCCACAGGAGTACCGAAACCTCGAACAACTACGCCGGCTGCGCGTGCCGGCCGAAGCCGGCCCCGTTCCGATGGGCAATTTCGTCGAGATCGTCGCCCGGCCCAAGGTCGGCCAGTTGCGCCGGGTCGACGGCCAGCGCGTTGAGACCGTCAGGGCCGACGTGGCGCCCGGCGTGCTGCCCGACGACAAGGTTCAAGCGATCCGCGCCGGCATGCGGACCCTCGACCTTCCGGCCGGACTCGACTGGACCTTCAAGGGCGAGGACGAGGAGCAGAAGAAAAGTCAGGAATTCCTGGGCAAGGCCTTCACCGTGGCGCTGTTCATGATCGCGCTGATCCTGGTCACCCAGTTCAACAGCTTCTATTCCAGCTTCCTGATCCTCAGCGCGGTGATCATGTCGACGCTGGGCGTCATGCTGGGCCTTCTGATCGTCGGCCAGCCCTTCGGCATCATCATGAGCGGCATCGGCGTGATCTCGCTGGCCGGCATCGTGGTCAACAACAACATCGTCTTGATCGACACCTACGACCGCCTGAAGCTGGAGGGCGACGACATCCAGGCCATCCTGCGCACCGGCGCGCAACGCCTGCGCCCGGTCATGCTGACCACCATCACGACGATTCTCGGCCTGCTTCCCATGGTGTTCGGGGTCAACATCGATTTCGTGACGCGCGAAATCACGGTCGGCGGCCCCTCGACCCAGTGGTGGACCCAACTGGCCGTCGCGGTGGCCTTCGGTCTGGCCTTCGCCACCATCCTGACCCTGTTCGTCACCCCCGCCGCCCTGATGCTGCGCATCAACGCGCGGCGCTTCTGGCGCGAGCGCGTCCTGCGCCGCTCGACCCCCCTGGCCGAGGAGGGCGGGCCGGCGGAGTA
>JADFZP010000047.1:0-3091 GCA_015232485.1 Alphaproteobacteria bacterium | reverse complement strand
GTCACCCCTCCTTGACCACCGACTCCGTCTCGACCGTGTCCTCATCGCCGCGCAGTTCGGCGGCTTGGCGTTTCAGTTGGCGGAAGCGGCGTAGGCTGAAGGGGATCGAGCACAGATAGGCGACGATGATGCCGCTCATCGTCGTCCACGGATTCGAGACCATGAAGGCCGCCAGCAGGCCGACCACCAGCAGGGTGGGCAGCACCCATTTGACCGGCACGCGCAGGCGCTTGAACGAGAAGGTCGGCAGGGTCGAGACCATCAGGAAGGCCACGCCGACCAGGAAGCAGCCGACCACCGCCGGCAGGTCGAACAGGCCCGGCCCGCTTTGGAAGCTCAGCATCATCGGCAGCAGCACCACGCCGGCGGCGGCGGGGGCGGGGATGCCGGTGAAGAAGTTGTAGGCCCAGGGCGGCAGATCGGCTTGGCCCAGCATGGTGTTGAAGCGCGCCAGACGCAGGGCGCAGCACACCGCGTAAAGCAGCACCAGCGCCCAGCCCGGCCCGCCGATATGCTGCATCGACCAGAAATACAGCAGCATGGCGGGAGCCACGCCGAAGCTCACGAAGTCCGACAGGGAATCGAGTTCGGCGCCGAACTTGCTGGTGCCGTGCAGCAGGCGGGCGATCCGTCCGTCCAGCCCGTCGAGCACGGCGGCGACCAGGATCGCCAACACGCCGGCCTCCCACTTGCCGTGCATGCCGAAGCGGATGGCGGTCAACCCGGCGCACAACGCCAGCACCGTCAGGATGTTGGGGATCATCCTGTTCAGCGACAGCCCCGGAATGCGTGGCGGACGCTTGGCTGGGAACATCAGCGCGCCTCCCCCTCGCGCGCCGGCCCGACGCGGGACAGGTCGGCCAGCACGGTTTCGCCCGACAGGCAGCGCTGGCCGCAGGCGACCAGCGGCTCGACTCCGGGCGGCAGGTAGACGTCGACCCGGCTGCCGAAGCGGATCAGGCCGAACCGCTCGCCGGCGCGGACGTTTTGGCCCTCGCGCAGGTGGTTCTTGATGCGCCGCGCCACCAGCCCGGCGATCTGCACGAAGGCGACCTCGCGGCCGTCGCCGGTTTCCATGCGCACCGCCATGCGCTCGTTCTGCTCGCTCGCCTTGTCCAGCGAGGCGTTGAAGAACCGCCCCGGCTTGTAGGCCAGCTTGACGATGCGCCCGGCGATCGGCGCGCGGTTGACGTGAACGTCGAACACGCTCATGAAGACGCTGACGCGGGTCAGGGCGGCCTCGCCCATGCCCAGCTCAGGCGGCGGCACGGCCGGCCCGACCATCTGGACAAGGCCGTCGGCCGGGCTGATCACCAAGGCGTCGTCAAGCGGCACCACGCGATCGGGGTTACGGAAGAAGAAGGCGCACCAAGCGGTCAGCAGCGCGCCCAACCAGCCCAGCGGCTGCCACAGCAGGCCGAGCAGAACGGCCACCGCGGCGAACAGCGCGATGAAAGGCCAGCCCTCGCGATGGATGGGGACCAGCAGGTATTTCAGCATCGAGATTTCATGAACCTTCAAGACGGCGTCTCCGCGACCGGTGTCGCCGCACACTTTGCATCGCCGCGCGTCGCAAGACCACCACGCTTTGTATTTTTTTGCACGCCGCGCCCATGATAACGTTCCGCGCGACATGGGGAGGGGAGGGTAGCCGATGACGAATTCGCCGTACGTTCTGCTCGGCCATCTGCCGTTGCCTATGGACGTGGGCGAATTGCCCGAGCTGGACGCCGTGGCGGACCCCGAGATCGTCCTCCATACGGTCGAGAACGGCCCGGTCTCCTTTCGCTTCGTCTACAAGGATGTCCCCTTCGCCGCGTCCTATGTCGACAACGGGGTCCAGGCGCGTTTCACGATGACGGGGAATGTGGGGCCGCTGCCCTACAGCGCCGAGAACGGCATGGCGCGGGCCGGCGTGCGGGCGATCCTCGAATCGGCCAACCGGGTGCTTGGCCCGGTGTTCCGACTGTCGCCGGAACGCCGGGTCCAACTGTGCTGCGACGTGGCGATCGAGCGGCCGGTCACCGCCGTGATCATGGTCGCGGCGATCGCCCGCTTCCTGGTGCCGGCGGCACCCTATCTGGATTGCATCGCGGCCTATCGCCCGACCCGCGCCAAGCGGACCGGGCTGTCGGCCCGCTGATCAGTTCGGCTTCGCGTCGGCGCGCTGCGAGCGGCCGCCGCCACACACCGCGTAATCCCCGGCGCCGACCGTCTCGACGGCGAAGGCCTCGATGCCGGACGGCGACTGGGCCAGCGTCTTGTCGAACAGCGGCTTGACCGCGTCGCAGAATTCGGGCGTGTTCAGCGCCTTCATGCTGGCCTGGTTGGCCAGCGAGGTGATGAAGGAATCGAAGCGCCCCTGGCCCCCACCCTGACGGACGAAATGGCCGCGCAAGGTCTTGGCGTTTTCGGTCAGGCTGCCGCCGAAGCGGCGCACGAAGGTGTTGTAGTGGGCGGCCAGATCGAGATCGCTCCGCGACGAGCACTGCAACGCCGCCACCATCAACTCGGTCTGCAATTGGCGAAGCTGGGCGGCGCGCGCCTCGGTCGGGGTGTAGCAGGCGGCGGCATTGGCCGCACCGGCGGCGCCGACGAGGAGCAACCCGGCCAGAACGGCCACACCAAAGCCAGTCTTCAAGGATACCCCCACAGCGCTTAGTCCAGGACGCGAGGCCATCATCTTCGTCTCCAGCCGAAAGATCAAGGAAATAGCCCGAAAGTTTGCAAATCGGGCGATCACCGCTGGAGATGGAATCGTCGCTTCGAACGTGCAAAGTCATAACACCGAAGAGACGCGGTGGCATTCGAGAACAGAAAGGTCCATTCCGATCTAATTCCCTTGGCACTTTGGAATGCGAGCCGTCCCGTGTTTTGATAAGCGTTGAATTTCCTCGCGGGATTTTCCTACAGACATGAACAAAGACTACTATAGTCTGCGCAGCGATCCCTTCGCCAATCGGGCGGATCCCGACGTTTTGGTGATGACCCGGCCGGCCCGGCGCGCCTTGGCTGCGCTGCTCGACGCGGTGGCGGCGCGCCGCCCCGTGTCGGCGCTGCTGGGCGATCCGGGCATGGGCAAGACGACTCT